>JAKAHX010000006.1 GCA_021814735.1 Chloroflexota bacterium
GTGGCCACCCGCTCGTCGGTGCACGAGAAGCTGGTCAGCAACGTCATGGAGGGCCGCGCGCGTGACGCGCGCGTGATCGCGGTGGTGACCGAGGGGGACGACGAGGCAGACCGCTACGCCGACGACATCTTCCCGGTGCCGGACACGCTCGAGGCGCTGAGCCCGATCCTGGCCGTCATTCCCCTCCAGCTGTTCGCCTACCACATGGCGGTGGCCAGGGGCACTGACGTGGACCAGCCTCGCAACCTGGCGAAGTCGGTGACGGTGGAGTAGGAGCGCAGGATGGTGGACGGGACCGCGTCGAACCCGCCTGCGCCGCACGCCGCCGGGGCCGCCGGCCCGGGGACGACCGAGCTGGGCGTCGACATCATTCGCGTCGCGCGGATCCGGGAGGCGCTGGCACGGTACGGGCCCCGGTTCACGCGGCGGGTGCTGACCCCCGACGAGGCGGCCTACGTGCGCACGAACGCCGAGCGCTTGGCCGGGCGCTGGGCGGCCAAGGAGGCGATCAGCAAGGTCCTCGGCCTCGGCGTGCGTGGGGTCGGGTGGCGCGACATCGAGGTGGTGCGCCTCCCTACCGGGCAGCCGGCGGTCCGCCTGTCCGGCCGTGCCCGCACCCGGGCCGCCCAGCTCGGGATGGGCACCATCGCCCTGTCCATCACCCACGAGCGCGAGTACGCGGTGGCGGTCGCCTCCGGGGTGCGCACCGAAGGCGGTGCGTTCCTGTTCCCGCCGGACATCGAGGAGCGCCTCGACGAGCGCGAGCGCAGGCTCCTCGGCCGGCTGGAGCGGATCCGCGGGCTCGCCGACGAGCTGCGCGGTGCAAGCGGCCGGGCGGAATCCGGCGCAGACTCGGAGGGCCGGGCGTGAGCCGGGGCGACGGGACGTGACCACCGACGGGGGCACGCCCGTCGAGGAGCTGACGGACGCGCTGGTGGCGGGACTCCTGCCGCGACGCGAGCCGCGCGCCCACAAGGGCGACAACGGGCGCGTCCTCCTCGTGGCGGGCTCGCTGGACTACGCCGGTGCCGGGCTCCTGGCGAGCCACGCGGCAGGGCGAGCCGGCGCGGGCCTGGTGACTCTCGCGGTGCCCGCCTCGCTCCAGCCGATCGTGGCGGGCCGGTTCGTGGAGGTGATCACGGCCGGCCTCCCCGAGCGGGCGCCGTTCGACGTGGATCCTGGCGCTGCGCTCGAGCGCATCGGATCGCTGTCCCACGACGCGCTGGTCGTGGGGCCGGGACTCCGCGGCTCACCGGCGACGGATGCGCTGGTGGCCGGCCTGCTGGGCCTCGCCGGCGCGCCGGCGGTGGTCGACGCCGAGGCGCTGAACGCGCTCTCGCGCTCCCCCGGCTGGCCCGGCACGGTCGCGCGGCGCTGTGTCCTGACGCCGCACCCGGGCGAGTTCCGACGCCTGGTGCCCGACGTGGCCGGCGACCTCTCGGGCGACGACGCCGCGCGCGTCCGAGCCGCCCGGGAGGCTGCCTCGGCATGGGGACAGGTGGTCGTGCTCAAGGGCGCGCGCACGGTCGTCGCCGAACCGGGCGGCACGGTCGCGCGCGCTCCGTTCGAGAACCCGGCGCTGGGCACCGGCGGCACCGGCGACGTGCTGGCCGGGACCATCGGCGCGCTGCTGGGGCAGGGGCTCGACCCGTACACCGCGGCCCGCGTCGGGGTCTACCTGCACGGTGCCGCCGGCGACGCGATCCGCGACCGGCTGGGGGACAGCGGGCTGCTGGCGTCGGACCTGCCGGGCGAGATCGCCCACGTGCGGCACCGGCTCTCGCGCCTGCGCGAGCATCGCTCCGGCGGGCACCGTCGGGTGGGGTTCGCCCTGCCGGAGGAGACCCCATGAGCGACGCCGTGTCGCCAGTCTCCGGACGATCCGGCCCCCCTGGGTCGGTCGCCTCGCCCGAGGTGCCCGCGCAGGCCGGGGCCGCCTGGCCGGGCTCCCGGCAGCCGATCGAGGCACGCCTGCGCGAGGCGGGGCTGCCCGGCCTGCCGAGGATGGCATGGCTGGAGGTGAGCCTCGACGCGCTGGCACACAACGTGCGGACGCTGCGCTCACTCCTCGAGCCCGGCGTGCGCCTGGCGGCCGTCGTCAAGGCGGACGCCTACGGCCATGGCCTCCTGCCGGTCGCGCGCGCCTTCGGCGCGGCGGGTGTGGACCAGCTTTGCGTGGCCACCCTGGACGAGGCGCTGGCCGTCGCCGCGTCTCGGCCCGGCCCCCCGGTCCTGCTCCTCTTCCAGCCGCCGCTGGAGGCGCTTCCCGCGCTGGCGGAGGCCGGCGTGGAGGTCACCGTGGCGGAAACGGGGGCAATCGAGCGGATCGCCGGTGCCGTCCGACCCGCGGCCGGCACGCTGCGAGTCCACCTCGAGGTCGACAGTGGCCTGGGGCGGGCAGGCTTCGCGCCCGAACGCGCGGCCGAGGCGGCCCGCCGGCTGGCGGCGGTCGCCGGGGTCGAGCTGGTGGGGACCTGGACTCACCTGGCAAGCGCGGACGACGCGGAGGCGTCGGCACGGCAGGTGGCGCGCTTCCGCCGTGCGTGGGAGGCGATGGCCGAGGCGGGTCTTGGCCGCCTGCGCCGCCACGCCGCCGCCACGGGCGGGCTCCTGGGCCGCACGGGACCGCAGCTGGAGATGGTTCGCCTGGGGCTCTCGACGTACGGCCTCCTGCCGGCCGACTTCCCGATCGCCCCCGACGCCCGCCCCGCCGCGGATGCGCTCCGGCCGGCCATGGCACTGTACGCGCGCCCGCTGCGCGTCACGTCGGTCGCGCCCGGGGAGGGGGTTGGCTACGGGTCGCGCTGGCGGGCAGCTCGAGCCTCCCGCGTCGCGACCCTCCCGGTCGGGTACGGCGACGGATGGCCCTACGCTTCCGCCGGCAGGACCAGCGCCCTGGTCCGGGGCCGGCGGGTCCCGCTGATCGGGAGCGTCGCCATGGACGCCATCGCCGCTGACGTCACGGACGTCCCTGGCGTGGGCATGGAGGACGAGTTCGTCCTGCTCGGGACCCAGGGCCCGGAGCGGATCGACGCGCTGGAACTGGCGCGCGCGCGCACCACGATCCCGTGGGAGATCGTCACGGCCATGGCACCGCGGCTGCCCCGCGTGTACGATTCGGGCGGCGCGGTGCAGGGCGTACGGATGCTCGCCGGCGAGTTCCGCCGGGAGGGTGCGGGGGCGAGATGAGCGGGATCCGGCTCTGGAACGGCGACATCGGCGACCTGGAGGTCGATGCGATCGTGGTGCCCGCAACGCCGACGCTCTGGATGACGGCGGGGGCCGCGGCTGCGGTCAAGCAGCGCGGCGGCCACGGGATCGAGTTCGAGGCGGTGTCGCTCGGCCCGCAGCACCCGGGCGGGGCGGTCGCCACCGGTGCCGGGACGCTCCCGTGCCGGTACGTGATCCACGCCGTCTCGCTGGTCGTGGACCGGCGCACCAGCGCCGAGGCGATCGATGCCGCCACGCGCTCCGCGATGCGCCTGGCCGACGGCATGGGCCTGCGGGAGGTGGCGTTCCCGGCGATGGGCTCGCCGGTGGGGGACGTCACGCTGGAGGCGTGCGCGGCGGTCATGCTCCGCGCCATCCGGGAGACCCTGCCGGGCTGCACCTCGGTGCAGGACGTGGTGCTCGCGCTCCGCGGAGCCCGCACGTACGAGGTGTTCCAGGCGGAGCTGGAGCGACAGCGTGAGCCGGATGCCGTCCCGGTGGTCCCCGGCGCGTACGCCGGCCTGGTCGGGGTCATGGATCCAGGGGCGGTTCGGCAGGGCGGCGCCGAGCCGGACGCAGCCGCCCCGGAGCCCGCGCGGCGCGATCCGTGGAGCCCCGCACCGGCCCCGGGCGCCCACCGGCCGGAGCACCGCCCATGAGCGGGACGCGCGTGGGCCCGGACGACGAGGTCCAGGACGAGCTGGTGGACGCCGTCGCACGCGAGGTGCAGCTGCGCGGGATGGCCACGCCCATGGTGCTGTTCCTCGAGGCGAGCCGGCCGTACCGGCCCCTGGGTGGCCAGGCGATGCTCTTCTTCGACCCCCTGCTGCGCGGCATCCTGACCGGCGGCATCGCCGGCGTCGACCGGGTGCTGGCGGACGAGTCCGGGATCGAGCGGCTGATCGACCGGCTCGAGGAGCTGGACGAAGCGTCTCGCTGGGACGCCTGACGCTCGTCCTGCGCCCGCCGGTCCCTGGCGACCCGGCGCGCCATGCCGCGCATCGTCCGACCCGGCGCGCGATGGTCCGCCGCGGACGCCTGCCGTCGCGGGCGGGTAGGATTCCGGCGTGACGTCCGATCCCCATGCCTTCTTCACCCTCGACGCGGGCGCCGCCACGCTGGCGGTCTCCCTGGTCGCCCGCGTGGATGGCCGGTGGCGACTGCTGGCCGCCGACGCGGCCCCGGCGGGCACCCCGGCCGAGGTGCTCCTGGAGGGCCTGGTGGACCAGGTCCGGGCGGTGCGCCCCGAGGTACTGCCGGATCCGGACGGGTGGCCCGACTGGACCCGGGTGGGCAGTCGGACCGTGCCGCCGCCCCGCGTGGTCGTCGCCGGGCCGTCCGATCGCAGCACGGAGGCGCTGTCGCGCGCGCTGCTGGCGGACGGATGGAACGTCGGCGCGAGCATCACGCCGGAGCGCGCGGCAGCCCTCGAGGCCGCCATCGCGCTGCGCGATCCCGGCCTGGACCTGGTGGCCGTGGCGGCCCCCGACGGGCTGGTGGGGCACGAGCATGACGCCCTCCTCGACGTGCTGGCGCTGGTCGGGGCGACCGCCGGCCTGCGCGAGGACCTGCCGGTGCTCGTGGCAGGGCGCGCCGGGGCGGGCCGGCCCGACCTGCCGGCGGATCGCGTGCGCCGCACGCATGGGGTCGGCGATGCCGTGGCCGCCGCTCGGGACCTGGTCGGGGAGCGGCGAGGTGGCTGGTCGAGCGACGGTCGGGACGCGTTCATCCGTGCGATCGCCTCGCTCGCGGCGGTGCTGGACCTGCGCGTCGAGGGCGTCGACGTCGGGCTGGACGCGGGGACGCGCGTGATGGCGGCGCCCGACGGCGTCATGCGGCGGCTCGTGCGGGCGGACGCCGCCCTGGTCCCCCCTGAGGCGGTGGATGATCAGCGGTTCCTCGACGCGATCGCGCGCTGGTCGCCACTGGCCGATGACGCGTTCGCCATTCGGGATCGGCTGCGGAACCTGCGCGTCGCGCCGTGGCGCGACGCGGCCGGCGACGGCGCGCGCCTTCGGCTGGCGGCTGCGCGGGCATCGCTCGAGCGGCTCGACGCCGCGTGGCACGACCCTGCCCGCGAACGGCACCACGACGCGCGCGGCGCGGACCGGCTGGCGGATCCGGTCCCTCTCGCCGCGCCGGACCTCGTGGTGGTGAGCGGGGGCGCGTTCGCCGTGCCGCCCGCGCCGGCCGTGGCCCTGGCGGTCGTCGACATGCTCCGGCGGCCTGGCGCGATGGCGCTCGCCTTCGACCATGCCCGGGTCCTGGCACCGCTCGGCACCATCGAGTCGGAGCTCGACCGGCGCCGGATGCTGGCGGAACTCGCCGACGACATCCTGCTCCCCCTGGGAAGCGCCGTGGTGGCGCCCGGGCTGCGCGCCGGGCACCGGGGAACCCTGCGCGTGTCCGCGGACGGCGCAAGCACGTCGCTGCCGCTTGCGCCCGGCGCGGTGCAGGTCGTGGACCTGCCTCCCGGTCTCGGTGCCGCCGCCGAGCTGGAGTCCCCGGACGACCTGTTCGTCGGCGCACGTGCGCGGCGGGCCCTGTTCCGGGTGACCGGCGGTCTCGGGGGCCTGCTGGTCGACACGCGTGACATGCCTCTCCGCCTGCCCGAGCGCCCGGAACGCCGCCGCGAGTACCTGGACACATGGCAACGACCCTTCTGGACGACCGCCGAGCCGTGACCGATCCCGCAGGCCTCTCGCGGATCCCGCTTCGGCCCCAGCCGATCACCGCCCCGCTCGTCAGCATCCGGCTTCGTCCCGGTGACGAGCCGCTGGTGGCCCCCGGGGAGCGCGTGTCGGTCGGCGACCCGCTGCTGCGCCGCCAGCGACACCCCCAGGTGGCGGAGCAGCCGCTGCGGGCACGCTCGGCGTCGGCGCTGGCGCCAGGGACCCGGTTCGGGGAGGGGGCCGAGCTCGGCGGACCCGGTCGGCGGACGCTGCGCTACGAGGGTGCGGGCGAGGTGCTGTACGCGACGCCGTCGGGCCGGCTGCGGGCGGTGGTGGCCCGCCACCACGCCGTCGTCGCGTCGCCGGTGACCGGGACCGTTCGATCGCTCGATCCCTGCGCGCTCGTGGTGCACGCGGAGGGCTCCGCCCTGCCCGCCGCCCTCGCGGTGGGCGAGCCGTCCCACGGCACGCTGGCGGTGGCGGTCGATGGCCCGGACGCCGAGCTGCACGCCAACCGGATCGACGTGCGCCACGCCGGTGCGGTCCTGGTGGCCGGGTCGAGGGTGGACATCGAAGGGCTGACCCGGGCCCGCGCGATGGGGGTCCGGGGGGTGATCGTGGGGGGCGTCATCGGGGGCGACGTCGTGGCGCTGCGGGCCTCGATCGAGCGCCAGGACGCCTCCGTGCACGCGAGCCCCTCGTTCGCGCTCATCGTGCTCGACGGGTACGGCAAGCGACCCGTGCCACGGTGGACCTGGGACGCCCTGGTCGCGGCTGCCGGCCAGGAGGTCGGCCTCGGGATCACTCCGCCGCAGATCCTGCTGGAGCCGGGTGCCGGGTTGCCGGCGGTGGACCCGCTGCGCGTCCGGGTGACCGCCGGGCCGCTGCTCGGCCGGACCGGCCGCTTCGTGCGCCTGCTGGCACGGAGGCGGCGCCCGGCGGGGGTCCACCTGGAGTGTGCCCTGATCGATCTCGACCCCGTGACGCTGCCCGGCGTGGTGGAGCAGGTCGAGGTCCCGCTCGCGGACCTCGAACGCGATGGCTGAGCGGCGCTCGATCGGCGGGACGCCCGTCCGCGTCTCCAGCTCCTCCGCGGCCGAGACGCGCCGCTTTGCCGCGCACCTGGCTTCCGCCGCGGCCGCCGGCGACGTCATCGCGCTCCGGGGCGAGCTCGGTGCGGGCAAGACACAGTTCGCCAAGGGCTTCGCGCAGGGGCTCGGCGTGACCGCGGTGGTGAACAGCCCGAGCTTCACCCTGATGGCGGAATATGTCGGGCGCCTGCCGCTCTTCCACCTGGACCTCTACCGCCTGGGCGGCGCGGCAGACGCGCTCGCCGGCGGGCTGCTGGACGAGCGCCAGCAGGAAGGCGTGACGATCATCGAGTGGGCAGAGCGGCTGGACGGACCGGTGGGCGGGGCGGACCTCGAGGTGCACTTCGAGGGGGCCGGAGACGAGGTCAGGCAGCTGGACCTGCGGGCCCGCAGCCGGCGCGGGGAGCGGTACCTGGCGGCGGCGCGCTCGTGGCGAACCGAAGCGGGGCAAGCGACGACGCCAGTGGGGGAGACCGAGGAATGACCGACGCACGCGCAGACGGCCTGCTGCTCGCCATCGACACCGCGACGCGGCGCGCCGCGGTGGCCATCGGTGACGGGGTCGGCGCCCCGTTGGCAGCGCGCTCGTGGGTGGCGGGATACCGGCACGGCGAGGAGTTGCTCGCGGTCGTCGACGAGCTGCTCCGCGAGGCGGGGATTCACCTCGGCGACCTGGGCGGGATCGTGGGGGGCACGGGACCCGGCGCCTTCACCGGGCTGCGTGTTGGCCTCGCCACGGCGAAGGGCCTGGCCTATGGCCTCCACGTGCCGATCGCGGGGATCTCCTCCACGGCCGGCCTGGCGGTGGCCGCCCGTGGACCGGATGACCCGCGCGACGTCGCGGTGGTGCTGCCGGCAGGTCCGCACGACCGATACCTCGCGCGCTACCGGGTCCCCGCCGTCGCGGTCCCGGATGCGGCGGGCGAGGCGGCACTGGTGCCCGGTGGCGAGCCGCTGGACCCGCGGGTCGCGGGGGCCTGGCTGGTGGCCGTGGATCTGGCGCCCGGGCCGGCGATCGACGCCGCGGCCGTGGCCCGCGGCCTGCAGGCCCAGCAGGGGCTGGGGGCGGCCCTCCTGGCCCTCGGGCGCCAGGCGCTGGACGCGGGAGAAGAGGTCGACGTGGCCGAGCTCGTGCCGGCGTACGTCACGCTGCCCCGCGGCATCACCGAGCAGGTCGGGAGGATCGAGTGGTCGCGAGACCTCCGGTGAGGGTCACCGTCGAGCCGATGCGGGTGGAGGACATTCCTGCCGTCCACGAGATCGAGCGGGCCAGCTTCACGGCACCGTGGCCGTCCTACGCCTTCCGGCAGGAACTCGAGGGCAACCGCCTGGCGCGGTACCTGGTGGCCCGCGACGGGGACCGGATCGTGGGCTATGCCGGCCTCTGGCAGATGGTCGACGAGGCGCACATCACCACCTTCGCCGTCGCGCCGGCGTACCGCCGGCAGGGCGTCGGCCAGCACATGCTCCTGGAGCTGCTCCGGATTGCCGAGACCGTGGGCGCGGCCGTGGCCACCCTGGAGGTGCGCGTCTCGAACATGCCGGCCCGGCGGCTGTACGAGAAGTACGGCTTCCGCCCGGTCGGGGTGCGGCCGCGCTACTACACGGACAACAACGAGGATGCGCTGATCATGACCACCGCCGAGCTGCGTTCCCGCGATATGCGCGTCCGGCTGCGGCACCTCGCGGCCGACCTGCGGGCGCGGACCGGCGACCCGGTCCCTGACGCGGCGGACGCGGGGGACGCGGGCGACGAACCCGCGATCGACGAGGCCGACTCGGCCGGACGCCCGGCATGGCCGGACGATGGCCGGATGATGGGGGGCGACGCGTGATGCCGGACGATGGAACGGGGCTCATCCTCGCGGTGGAAACCTCGTGCGACGAGACCGCCGTGGCGGTGGTCGAGCGTGGCCGGCTGATCCGGTCCAGCGTGGTCGCCAGCCAGGTCGCGATGCACGCGTCCACGGGCGGCATCGTGCCCGAGGTCGCAGCCCGCGCGCACCTGCGCTGGATCGTCCCGGTCTTCGAGGAGGCGCGGTCGGCCGCCGGTATCGACGACTGGTCCACGATCGAGGCGGTCGCCGTCACCAACGGCCCGGGGCTGGCCGGATCCCTGCTGGTGGGGATCAACTTCGCCAAGACGCTCGCCTACGTGCACGGTCGCCCGCTCGTCCCGGTGAACCATCTCGAGGGACACATCTACGCCGCGTGGCTGCTGGACCGGGACGCACCGGAACGACCGGCACCGCCCTTCCCGCTGGTCGCCCTGGTCGTGAGCGGGGGCCACACCTTTCTCGTGGAGATGCAGGACCACCTGCAGTACCGCTTCTTGGGGCAGACGGTGGACGACGCCGCTGGCGAGGCGTTCGACAAGGTGGGGCGGCTCCTCGGGCTGCCCTATCCCGGTGGGCCGGCGATCATGAAGGCCGCGGCGGGGGCGCGGCGGCACGGCGTCGAGTTCCCGCGGGCGTGGATGGGCGAGTCCTACGACTTCAGCTTCAGCGGCCTCAAGACCGCTGCGCGCCGCGCCATCGAGGCCCGTGGCGGCGGGGAGGCCCTGGACGCCGACGCGGTGGCGGAGCTTGCCTACGGCTTCCAGGAGTCCGTGGTCGACGTCCTCGCGACCAAGACGGGACTGGCGGCGGAACGGAGTGGCGCCCGGGCGATCGTGCTCGGGGGCGGCGTGGCCGCCAACGCGGTGCTCCGCGACCGGGTGGCGGATCGTGCCGCCGCGCTCGGCATCCCCCTCATCGTCCCGCGACCGGCGCTCTGCACCGACAACGCCGCCATGATCGGGGCCGCCGGCTTCTTCCGGGCGCGCGCCGGGACACGGGCGTCGCTGGACCTGGATGCGAGGCCGTCCCTGCCGCTGGTGTCGTGAACGGCGCGGAGGGCGACGAGCTCGACGCGACGCACCTCGGCCCCGAGGTCGTCCGGCGCTACCTGCGTCGCCACGGGCTGGAGGCACGGCATGCGCTCGGCCAGAACCACCTGGTGGACGGGCCGACGCTCGAGGCGATCGTGGCTGCCGCGGCGCCGACGCCCGGCCGGACCGTCCTGGAGATCGGGCCCGGGATCGGGATCCTCACCGGCGCGCTGCTGCGGGCCGGCGCCGCGGTGACCGCGGTCGAGGTCGACCCACGGCTGGCCGCCCACCTGCGCCAGCGCTTCGCGGGCGCGATCGAGGCCGCAGGCGCCGACCCCGGTGCCCCCGGCGCACTGCGGCTGGTGGAGGCGGACGCCCTCGACGTCCCGGTGACCGACCTCGTCACCCCGCCCTACGACCTGGTGGCCAACCTGCCCTACCACATCACGAGCCCCGTCCTGCACCACGTCCTGGGGGAGGACCCGCGGCCGGAACGGATGGTGCTGATGCTGCAACGAGAGGTGGCGGAGCGCATCGCCGCGGAACCGGGCGAGCTCGGCTACCTCTCCGTCTTCGTCCAGTACCACGCCGACGTGCGCGTGATCCGGCACGTGCCGGCGGCCGCCTTCGAGCCCCCACCGGAGGTCGAATCCGCGGTCCTCGCGGGCACCGCGCGGCCGCGACGCCTCCCGCCGGACGAGGAGGAGGCCCTCTGGCGCCTGGTGCAGGCAGGCTTCCGCGAGCGCCGCAAGATGCTGCGCAACGTGCTCTCGCGCCAGCTCCCGGCGGTGGGACGGGCACGCATCGACGAGGCGCTGGGCGCGACCGGGATCGCCCCCGAACGGCGCCCCCAGACACTGTCGGTCGAGGACTGGCTGGCGCTGGCGGAGGCGCTCGGGATGATCGGTTCTGGCTGGCGGGGCGGGACTCTCGTGGGCACCAGGCGGAGTGCCGCGGCACCCGCGGCCGCCGGCGCGGATGCCGGTGCCACGGGCGCCCCGGACCGCCCCTCGACTGGGGCCGCCCCGTGACCGAAGCGGCACCGCGTCGCGTGCCGGGAGGTCGTGGCGACCCGCTGCCCGGTGGTCGCGCGGAACCGGCCGCGGCGCGATGGGGCGGGCCCGGTGACCGCGGCGCGACGCCGGCTCCCCGCTGGCGCGCGGAGGCGCCCGCCAAGATCAACCTCGTGCTCGAGGTCGTGGGCCGTCGACCCGACGGGTTCCACGAGCTGGCCTCGGTCTTCGCGCCGCTCGCGCTCGCGGACGAGCTGACCGTCAGGCCGATGCCGCCCGGCGCCGGCGCCGGGAACACCGAATCGCCTGCCCTGCCCGGCGCCGGGGACTCCCGCTCGTCCGATGCGCCGGCCGCCCCCGGCGTGGACGTGCTCGCGATCGAGGGCGCGCCGGGCCTCTCGACCGGCGACAACCTGGTGCTGCGGGCAGCGGCGCTGCTGCGCCGAGCCGCGGTCGCGTCCGAGATCCCGCGGACGGCCGTCACGGGGCCGGGCCGACCCAGAGCGGCCCCGGCGTGCGGTCCGCTCGCCTTCCGGCTCCGGAAACGGATCCCCGTGGCCGCCGGCCTGGGTGGCGGAAGCAGCGACGCGCTCGCGGCGCTCGACCTCGCCGCGGCCGCCTGGGGACTGCGCTTGGGGGCGCGACTGCGCCGCGAGCTCGCGGCTGCCCTGGGCTCCGACGTCCCGTTCTTTGCACTCGGGAGCTGGGCCCACGTGCGCGGCCGCGGCGAGGTCCTGCGCAGGCTGCCGGCACCCGCCGGCGGCCCCCTGGGTGTGCTGCTCGTCGTGCCGGCCGCGCGGCTTTCCACGCGGGACGTCTTCGCGGCCCTGGACGCGGCCGGGGAGGGCCGTGATTCGGCCGAGGAGGGCCGCCGGACGTCCGGGGAGCGCGACGCCGTGGCGCGGACCGCGGGAACGCCGGTGTCCCCCGGGGCCCGTGGCGGCGCGGCCGCGCGTCTTGCCACCGCGATCCGGGGTGGTGCGGACGTCCGCGAGATCGCCGCGATCGAGCCCGCGAACGACCTCCTGCCGGCCGCCGTCGCCCTGCTGCCGGAGCTGGAGCCGCTCCGCCAGGCGCTCGCCGCGCTGCTCGGCCGGCAGGTTCACCTGAGCGGGTCGGGCCCGACCCTCGCGGTCCTCTATCCTTCACCGGGAGGGGCCCGGCGCGCCGCGACGGTCGTCCGCGCCGCGGCCGCCCGCGGGGCCCTGCCGCAGCCGGGCGGTCCGCTCGACGTCATCGCCACCCGGACACTGGGAGGAGTGCCATGAAGGAGCCCATCGCCACGGCGGCCGCGCCCGCCGCCATCGGGCCGTACAGCCAGGCGATCCGGGGCGGGCGGCTCATCTTCTGCTCGGGGCAGCTCGGCCTGGACCCCGCGACCGGCGAGCTCGCGGCGGGCGTCGAGCAGCAGGCCGAGCAGGCCTTGTCGAACCTGCGCGCCGTCCTGGGGGCGGCGGGCGCGACCATGGACGACGTGGTGAAGACCACCATCTTCCTCGCCGACATGGCCGACTTCGCCGCGGTGAACGCGATCTACGCCCGGCACTTCGGGGAGCCGTTCCCGGCTCGGACCACGGTCGCCGTCGCGGGGCTGCCACGCGGCGGACGCGTCGAGGTCGAGGCCACGGCCCTGGTCCCCGGACAGGAGTGACACGGGTGCCGTCGCCCGTCGTTGACACCTTCCGGGGGTCGCCACAGAATCGCAGGGACGTGTCCACCC
The DNA here is from genome assembly GCA_021814735.1 of Chloroflexota bacterium. Lineage (GTDB taxonomy): Bacteria > Chloroflexota > Limnocylindria > Limnocylindrales > CSP1-4 > JAJYNJ01. Next base: position 12,576 of record JAKAHX010000006.1, read on the forward strand.
AGCCTCCAGGTCGCGACGGGGCGCTCGCATGGTGACGAGCGCGGACGGACGGCCCCTCGCGATCGTGCTTGCCGCGGGACTGGGCACCCGGATGCGGTCGCGGCGGCCCAAGGTGCTCCACCCGGTCTGCGGTCGGCCCATGCTGGCGCACGTCCTGGACGCGGCGCGCGCCGTCGGCGACCGGCCCCCGCTCGTGGTGGTCTCCCCGGCAACCGAGGCCGTCCGCGGTGCGTTCGGCAGCGACGGCGTGGACTGGGCCCTCCAGCCGGAGCCGCTCGGCACGGCGGACGCGCTGCGCGCCGCGCTGGCCGTCGCGTCGCCGGACGCGGAGGAGCTGGTCGTCCTGAGCGGCGACGTGCCGCTCCTGCGGCCCCAGACGCTCCGGCGGCTCCTGGAACTGCGCCGGGCGGAGGCGGCGACGGTCGCGATCTCGGTCATGCGTCCGCCCGATCCCCGCGGCTACGGCCGGGTTGTGCGCGATGGCACCGGTCGGGTTACCCGCATCGTGGAGGAGAAGGACGCCGACGAGGCGACGAGGGCGATCGGCGAGGTCAACGCGGCGCTCTACGCCTTCGATGCGGCCTGGGTGCGCGCCCGGATCGATGACGTGGGTCCCTCCGCCGCCACCGGTGAGTACTATCTCCCGGACCTGGTCGCCATGGCATGTGCCGAGGGCGGCACGGTGGTGGCGCTCGAGGTCGCCGACCACCGCGAGCTCGCCGGCATCAACGACCGGGTCCAGCTGGCCGCCGCAGAGGCGGAGCTGCGCCGGCGCATCGTGGAGGCGCACATGCTGGCCGGCGTCACGATGCTCGACCCGGCAACCGTCCTCATCGACGCGGGGGTCGAGATCGCGCCGGACGTGGTCCTGGAGCCCGGCGTGATGCTGCAGGGGCGGACCCGGATCGGGGCGGACACGGTGATCGGGTCCGGCAGCCGGGTCGTCGACAGCGTGGTCGGCGAGCGATGCCGGATCTGGTCGAGCGTGATCGAGTCGAGCGAGGTCGGGAACGATGTGCGGGTGGGACCGTGGGCGCACCTGCGGCCCGGCACGTCGGTCGGCGACGGGGCGGAGGTCGGCAATTTCGCCGAGATCAAGTCCAGCCGACTGGGCGCCGGCTCCAAGCAGCACCACTTCAGCTACCTGGGCGACGCGACGATCGGGTCGCACGTGAACATCGGCGCCGGCACCATCACCTGCAACTACGATGGACGGGCCAAGCACCGCACCGTCATCGGGGACGGCGCGTTCATCGGCTCCGACACCATGCTCGTCGCGCCGCTCTCGGTGGGGACGAACGCCCGGACGGGCGCCGGGTCCGTGGTCACGCACGACGTGCCCGACGGGATGCTCGCCGTGGGCGTCCCCGCCCGCCTGCGGCATCCGCGCACCACGCCGCCGGAGGACCCCGGGCCCACGGCATGAACCCGATCGAGCTCCTCGTCATCGCGGTGCTGATCGCGTGCAACGCGATCTTCGTCGCGGCCGAGATCGCCCTCGTGACCATCCGGGCCAGCCGGGTCGAGCAGCTGGTGGAGCAGGGGAACCGGTCCGCCCGGCGGCTGCAGCAGCTGCTGACTCGCCCGGGGCGTTTCCTCGCCGTCACCCAGCTCGGGATCACGTTCATCGGCTTCCTCGCCTCGGCGTTCGCGGCGGTCAGCCTCACGGCCGCCCTCCGGGACTTGATCGCCCGGGTCGCTCCGCTCGCGCCCTATGCCGCGCCGGTGGCCCTCGTGATCGTCACCGCGCTCCTGGCCCTGGTCACCATCGTCTTCGGCGAGCTGGTGCCGAAGGCGCTCGCCCTGGCCAACGCCGAGCGGTTCGCCCTTGCCATCGCCGGGCCGTTCGAGCTGATGGAGCGGCTCGCGGGGCCGCTGGTGGGGTTCCTCGAGGCGGTCACCGACGCGATCGCCCGGCCGTTGGGCGGCGAGCGGAGCGAGCGCTCGCAGATCTCCATGGAGGAACTCAAGATCCTCGTCGAGCGCGGGGGCGAGCAGGGGGTGCTGGAGGCCGAGGAGGAGCAGATGATCTCGGCCGTCATCGAGCTCGGGGAGGGTCGCGTCCACGAGGTGATGGTCCCGCGCATCGACGTGACGGCCATCCCGGTGGACACCTCCTTCGACGAGGCGGTCGACACGATCGTCCGCGAGGGGCACTCGCGGATCCCGGTCTACGAGGACAGCATCGACAACATCGTGGGGATCCTCTACGCGAAGGACCTGCTGCCCTACCTCAAGGAGCGGGGGGCGCCGCCCGAGCTGCGCCGCATGCTCCGCGCGCCCCTCTTCGTCCCCGAGTCGATGAGCGTGGATGACCTGCTCCACGAGCTCCAGCGGCGCAAGGTCCACATGGCGATCGTGCTGGACGAGTACGGCGGCACGGCCGGGATCGTGACGATCGAGGACCTGCTCGAGGAGATCGTGGGCGAGATCCAGGACGAGTACGACGTCGAGGAGCCCATGATGGAGACGGTCGAGGACGGGCGCATCCGCTTCGACGGGCGGGCGAACATCGACGACTTCGTGGATGCCTTCGGCGTGGATCTCGCCGACGCCGACCGGGAGGAGTACGACACGGTGGGCGGCCTCGTGTACCACCGGATCGGCGGCGTGCCCAAGGTCGGCGACACCATCGACGTGGACGGGATCTCACTGACGGTCGAGTCGACTGACGGGCGCCGCGTCGGCAAGGTGCTCGCCACGCGGCTGCCGGAGACCGAACCGGGGGCGGACGTGGGCGACAGCTAGCCCGCGCCGGGTCCGGACGGTGACCTGCCGCGCGCCCGCCCGCCGCCTCCTCGGGAGCGTCCCGCGGCAGCGCCGGCCCAGGCGCATCGGAACGCATGCCGGCGGGTCGGTCGCCCAGGCACGGCGCCTGGCGGGTGGCCGGGCTCCGGGCCCTACGCGCTGATCGCCGAGAGCATCAACTCCCGCAGCCGCTCGCGCGCCTCGCCTTCCATCACGCCGGTGGCATCCAGCGCGGCGAGCGCCTCGTCCCGGAGCCGGCGGGCCTCGCCGCGTGCGTAGTCCCGGGCCCCGGTGCGCTCCAGGATGGACCGCGCCTCCTCGACCTCCTCGGGCGTGGGGTCCGCGCGGTCGTAGAGCGCCACCAGGCGCGCGCGGTCCTCCGGCGTGGCGTGCTCCAGGGCGTACAGCACGGGCAGCGTCCGCTTGTGCTTGGCCAGGTCCGACGGCTCCTTGCCGGTCACCTGCTCCTGGCCCCAGATGCCCAGGAGATCGTCGTTGAGCTGGAACGCGAGGCCCAGCGCCCAGCCGAAGCGCCGGTAGGCCTCCACCACCGCCTGGTCGTCGGTGGCCAGCAGCGCCCCCGCCTCGATGGACGCCGCGATGAGCGCCGCGGTCTTGCGCCCGATCATGTCGAAGTAGCCGTCGACCGACAGCTGGCCGCCCTGCTGGGACGACTGGATGTCCAGGAACTGCCCCTCGCACAGAGCCAGGCAGGTGTCGTCGTAGAGGCGCATCAGGCGCAGCACCTTCCGGTCGCTGAACCCGTAGTCCGTCAGCCGGTGGAGCGCCAGGCGGGAGAGCACGAACAGCGTGTCGCCGGCGTTGATCGCGTGGCCGACGCCGTAGACCGTCCAGAGCGCCGCGCGGTGGCGCCGTTCCACGTCGCGATCCTCGATGTCATCGTGGACGAGGCTGAAGTTGTGCCCCAGCTCCACGGCGGCCGCCCCGGGCAGCGCGGCGTGGTGGTCTCCGGCGATGGAGGTGTACGCGAGGAGTCCCAGCAGTGGCCGCAGGCGTTTGCCGCTGACCCCCGGCGGGCCGTCCAGGCCCATGTGGTACCGCACCATGGCGTAGAGGGGCGCGGTGATCGGGCCGTCCACCTCGTCGATGAGCGTGCGGATCTCCGCCTCGGTGTCGGTGATCATGGCCTGCAGGCCGGCCTGGGTCAGCACGTGGTGGATGATACAGGCGCTACGCTTGCGCCATGCCCGTGCCGCGCCTCTACAAGACCACCGCGATCGTCCTGTCGCGGTTCGACCTTGGCGAGGCGGACCGGGTGGTCACCCTGTTCACGCCGCACGACGGCAAGCTCAAGGCGATCGCCAAGGGGATCCGCCGGCCGCAGAGTCGGCTGGGCGGCAGCCTGGAGCCGTTCGCCGAGCTGCACCTGGTCCTCGCCCACGGTCGCACGTTCGACGTGGTGACGCAGGCGACCGTGCGGCACGCCTGGCTCGCGCTGCGGGACCGGCTCGAGTCCACCGCGACCGCCTGGTATCTCTCGGAGCTCATCGAGCGGTCGACCGAGGAGCGGGCGCCCGCGACGCGCCTCTACGA
>JAKAHX010000264.1 GCA_021814735.1 Chloroflexota bacterium
GCCATGCCGCCGGGGTACGTGCGCGCGTACGCGCGGGCGACCGGGTTCCGCCCCGAGCCGAGGGATGTCTTCGCCGCGCTCCGGCTGAAGACGCGATGGCTGCTGCGGGAACCACTGCCACCCGTGCGCGGCATTGCCCTGCGGGGCGACGCGCGCGACGCCGGCTCCCGCGCGGCCGCGGTCCTGCGCGAGCGGGCACTTCCCGGCCGGGTGCGCCTGGTGGTCAGCAGCCCGCCGTACCTGCGCGTCGTGCGCTACGGGGCGTCCAACTGGCTCCGCCTCTGGTTCCTGGGAATCGACCCGGGGGCGCTGGACGCGACGCTCGACCACGCCCACCGGCCACGCGCCTACCTGGCGTTCCTGCGCGAGGTCCTCGCCGACCTGCGCGAGGTCCTGGCCGACGACGCGGTCGTGGTGCTGGTGCTCGGCGACGTCGAGTCGGACGGCGGGCACCGGCTCCGGCGCGAGGTCGGGCTCGCGGTGCGCGCCTGGGAGGAGGCCGCCGAGCCGGAGGGCTACCGGCTGGCGGGGATCGCAGCCGACCACGTCGCGCCGCACCGCAAGTCGACCCGGATCTGGGGCGACGAGGCAGGGCAGGCGACCCGCACCGACCGGCTGCTGGTGATCGCGCCGACCGAGCTGGGTCGGCGGCGGGCACTGGCGGCCGCGGCGCTGCCCGTCGACTGGCGGTGGCCACCGGCGCCTCGGGCGGGCGTCGTGGCCGGCGGGAGGAGGCGGACCCCTCGGCCGATGGGGCAGCTGGGCCGCGCGACGGACGGGGCATGGCAGGCGGCCCAGCCGACCGGGCGCCCGGCGATCATCGTCATGGGCAGTGGGGGGAGCCTAGGCACCCCGAGAACGCGTGCCGCCACGTCGGCCCCCTCGGCCCTTGGGCCGGCTGCCGGGACCGCCGATCAGGGCAGACGGTAGAGGCAGGTCTCGCCGGGGCCCCAGCGGACGCAGAGCTCGCGGGTCCGCGCGCTCCATGCCGCCGCGTGCAGGGGCGCCCACGCGGGCGCGGGGCCGTCCGTCAGGACCCACCGCACGTCCCGGGTCGCGTACAGGTCGCCGGGGTTCACGTTCGTGGCGGGGCGGGACACGATGGTGGCGGCGCGGGCGCGCATCGCGAGCACGGGCGCCAGGTCCCCCTGGATCGTGGCCCCCGCAGGGATCAGCTCGGCGAGCCTGGCCTGCACTCCGGGCAGCGTGGTCGGCGTCTGCGTGACCCACTCCACGTGAAGGACCAGACCCGGCACGACCAGGACGGCGGCGAGCAGCGCGCCGAGGACGGCGGTCGGCAGCCGGCGGCGGGGACCCAGCCAGGCGGCCACCACCGTGAACCCGAGCCCTGCCAGGATGGCGAGCGGGGGCAGCAGTGGAACCAGGTACCGGTTGGGCCGGTACGGGACCACCAGCAGGATCCCCATCCCGACCACGAACCACCCGACGGTGGCGCCGACGATCCGGCGCTGCCGATCGTCCAGGACCGGGTAGCGCGCCGCGACCAGCAGGAAGCCGATTGCGCCGGCGGCGAGGAGAGGGAGCGCGAGGGTGATCCCGCCGTCGCTGCGGGTCGGGTAGCTGACGATCCGGCGGACCAGCTCGGTGAGACTGTGGGGCATCGGCTCCGGCGCCCAGATCCGCAGGTCGGTGGCCAGTGCAGCCGGCTGCGGCAGGGCGAGGAAGAGCGCCCATGCGAGCGCGGCGACGACCATGGCCAGCACGGCCCCGGCGAGCGCGCGCCGGACCGGGGGCTCGCGCCACCCCGTGACGGCGATCCCCGCGAGGATCCCGGCGGCCGCGAACCCGGCGCTCGCCTTGGTGGCGATCGCCAGCGCCAGCGCGGCCCCGGCCAGGAGCCCCGTCCAGGTCGACGGCCGGGCGCTGGACAGCAGGAGCAGCGCGACCACCAGCCAGAGCAGCACCAGGGGTTCCAGGTAGGCCAGCCGGGTGTAGTAGAGGAACAGCGCCGACCCGCCCAGGGCCGCAGCGGCGAGCGACGCCCCCGCCGTGCCGAGCGGCCGGCGCAGGCCCAGCCCGAGCGCAGCCAGGGCGATCGCGCCCACGATGACGTCGAGCAGGCGGGCCTGCACGATCCCCACCCCCGTCAGCGCGAGCCAGCCCGCCTGCAGCACGCTGTATGGCAGGTTCAGGAGGTACATCCGCCAGTCGTCCGTGGACCAGGTGCCCAGGAGGACCAGGTTGCGCGCGTTCAGCACGTTCCAGCCCTCGTCCGTGAAGGGGCTGGTGCTGGCCGTCACGCCGCGCGCCGGATCGACGGCCGCCGATGCCGCCAGGAGCATGAACAGGGCCAGCGCGATGGCCAGCGGCAGCAGCACGCCAGGTGTCGACAGCGCCGCGGGGCGGCCGCGCGATCGAGGACCTGCGGCGGACGCCATGCCGTCCTCCCGGAATGCGGCTGCTGGTGAAGGTACCGCCTTGGAGCGTGCCGCCTAGGAGCGCAGCTCGCGACGCGCCATCTCCCCCTCGATCTGGCGCTCTGCCTCCACGTAGCGGTCGATCTCGTCCCGCAACCGGTTGGCCTCGGGCGTGTAGAGGTGGACCTGCTGCTGGAGGATGTAGCTGAGGCGCCGACTGGTCATCCGCACGTGGTCCAGGTTCTTCATCAGGACCAGGGGATCCATCGCGGCGAGGTCGTCGGGGTGATACATCTGGCGCATCGGCCCGAGTATAGGGGTGCCGCGGTCGCCGCGCCGGGCGGCCATCGGACGCGGCACCTGCCCGATGCCCCCGCCTGGACGCTCGATCCGCCGCCCATCGCCCGCGCGCCGCGCCAGCCGGACACGATGACGCCCCGCCGGTTTCCCGGTGGGGCGTCATCGGAGGCGACACCCGCCTCGATCATGGCTCCCGGGCCCTGCCCGGCACTGCGTGTCAGCCGGCCCCGAGCGGTCCCGGCAGGGGGCGGGGCACGCCCTGCCGCGAGTCCGATGGGGATCGACGCGGCGCCGATCTTCCCTCGGCTGCCCTCCGCTCCGCGGCCCTCGCGCACTCTGCCCGGACGATTCCGCCGACAAGGGCGGCGAGCGCGGGAAGCTCCGGCAGCGTGAACCGGATCCCGTGCTCCGCCAGTTCCGTGAACCCCCAGCCACGGTACAGGCCCCGGGCGGCCACGGCGCTCATCTCGTCGTACAGCGCCGGCCAGGACACCGGGCGTCGCGCGTAGCAGAAGCGGACGAAGTCCACCGCGTCGTCAGACGTTCCCGCACTGCGGGACTCGGCAGGCTCCATCGATACGACGTCCCTCCTCCCTTTCACGCACGCCGACACGTCAGCCGGCAGCTGTGGATCCCCCTCGTCCGCCCCGTGCCGCTGCGGGCCATCGGGGTCTTGCGGGGCCCCATGCTAGGAGGGGCACGGCGCCCTTAGGAAGGGGTTCTGTCCACCACGTTGTCCACCAACTTGTCCACACCCGCCGGCCACCGGCGCCGACCCCTCTCGTCGACCGGGCAGGCGAGGTGCGGGCGGGCCGCCGGCGGCGTGCCAGGCGTCAGAGCCGGCGACGCACGCCGAGGCCGGGGGCGTCGGTGAGCTGCCAGCGACAGTCGTCCGAGAGCACCAAGCCCTCGAACGGATCGTCGGCGAGCAACAGGCAACCGTCGAGGTCCACCCAGTCGGCCAGCGAGGCGACC
>JAKAHX010000265.1 GCA_021814735.1 Chloroflexota bacterium
CCCTCGCCAACGGCTCCGGCGCCTCCCTCGGGACGTTCGTGCTCATGACCACGATCGCCGGCAGCTTCAACTTCGCCTGGGCGCTCTACGCCTCCGACTACACGCGCTACCTGCCCGCGAACGCGCCAACGTCGCGGGTCTTCGGCTGGACCTTCCTGGGCCTGGGACTCTCGGCCACCTGGCTCGAGGCGCTCGGTCTGGCGGTCTCCAACGCGCTGGGCAACTCGACGGCCGACGCGACGCACCAGATCAACCAGATCGTGGGCGGCGGGGCCGTCGGCGCGCTGGCCATGGTCGCGATCTTCTTCGGCACCGTCGCCGTGAACGCGATGAACGACTACACCGGGTCGCTCTCGCTCCTTGCCGCCGGCGTCCGGATCTGGCGCCCGCTCTCGGCGGCCGTGGTGGGCGTGCTGAGCTTCGGCGCCACGCTGTACCTCTATTACGGCAACTTCCAGTCGACGTTCGAGAACTACCTGCTGCTGATCACCTACTGGATCGGCCCCTGGGCGGCGATCGTCCTCGTGGACTGGCGGCTGCGCGGCGGCCGGTTCGACGCACACCGGGTGACGGACTTTGCGCGGCTGCCCTCCGGGCGCAACGGCCTGGCGGCACTGGTGGTGGGCTTCGTGGTCTCGATCCCGTTCTTCAACCAGACCCTCTACGTGGGCCCGATGGCGAACGTGCTCGGCGGCGCCGACATCACCTACGTGGTCGGGTTCGTCGTGGCGGGCATCCTCTACTGGGTTCTCGAGCGCTCCGCGGGCCGGACGTCGGTGCCGGTCGCCGCGTAGGACCATGGCGTGAGCGGCACGGCGGCGGCAGGGGCCGCGCTCGGCGAGCCCCCGCCGGCCTGCCGGGGCCCGGGTCGTGGCGGGAGCACCGTGGCTGCTACTGCGCGGTCCAGCCTCCGTCCAGTGGGAGGACCGCACCGGTGACGAGCCCGGCGGCCCTCGAGGCGAGATAGACCACGGCGGCCGCCACGTCGGCGGTGGTGCCCACGCGCCCGAGCGGGATGCGGGACAGCACCTCCGCGAGGAAGGCCGGGTCGTCGAGCCGTTCCGCCGTGCCGGGCGTGTAGATCCAGGTCGGCGCGATCGCGTTGACCGTCACCCCCGATGCCGACCACTCGAGCGCCAGCACCCGTGTCAGCGCGTGCACGCCGCCCTTGCTCGCGGCATACACGGCGTGGCGCCGGATCCCGACCAGACCTGCCTGCGAGCCGATGTTCACGATGCGCCCGTAACCGCGTTCGACCATGTGGCGAGCCACGGCCTGCGTGGTGAAGAAGAGGCCCCGCAGGTTCACCGCCATCATCTCGTCCCAGTCGGTCTCCGAGACCGACAGCGCGTCGTGGTTGGCGCCCAGGCCGGCATTGTTGACCAGGATGTCGATGTGGCCCAATCGGGAGACGGCGGCATCGACGGCCGCCCGCGTGCCCTCGGTGTCCCGGACGTCGAGCATCACCGGCTCCACGCGAGCGGGCACCCGCGCGTCGGCTAACCGATCGGCTGCGCCAGTGTCGCGCACGCCGGCCAGCACGTGGGCTCCGCACGCCGCGAGCGTCAGGGCGATGTCACGGCCGATCCCCCGGCCGGCACCCGTGACCAGGGCGATCTGTCCCGACAGGTCGAAATCCGGTGGCTCCACGGCGGTCCTCTCCTCGAGCTGCGGCAGGCCGAGCGATCGGCCGCGCTTGCGCCTTTACGTCACATCGGTTATACATTCCGGATGCCATTGAATGTCATCGCCACCCAAAGCGCGTCGCCCGCCGCGGCCCCCCTGCAACCGGCTGCCTCGGGCACGCTCCCCGCGGATCCGGCGACCGGGCGGCTCGACGCGGACGAGGCGCCGGCCGGACCGCCCGCCCGACGGATCGGTGACGAGCTGCTGGACGAGTTGACCAGCTGGCCGCCGCGCGATCGCGCCGGGATGTTCCGGAACTGGCACCGCGGCGCCCTCAGCCTGGTCCAGCTCAACGTGGTGGCCGTCATCGAGGCCGAGGGCCCCCTGCCCATGAGCCGCCTGGCCGACGAGCTGGACGTGTCCGTGGCCAGCGCGACCGGGATCATCGACCGGATGGAGCGGCGGGGGCTGGTGGAGCGGCGGCACGCCACCGACGACCGGCGCGTCGTCGCCGTCCACCTGACCGAGCAGGGGGCGGACGTCTTCCGCGTCTTCACCTCCCGCCGGCGCGAGCACCTGGCGCGCCTGCTCGCCGAACTCAGCGATGACGAGCTGGCCGGCCTGCTCACCGGGATCCGCGCCCTGCGCGCTGCCCGCCAGCGGCTCGCGCCCATCCGCGACCCGGAACCGGCGCCCGGCTGCGGCGCCCCGCCCGGCGACCCGGCCGCCCGAACCCCAGAGCACGAGGACGTCCACCCATGACCAGGCTCCTGACCGCGTACCTGCGCCCCTACTGGCGCTCGCTCCTCGTGGTGGTCGTCCTGCTGACCGTGCAGGCCATCGCGAACCTCTATCTGCCCAACCTCTACGCCGACATCATCGACAACGGCGTGGCGAAGGGCGACACGAACTACATCATGCACACCGGCGCCGTGATGCTCGGCGTCACGCTGCTGCTCGGCGTCGCCTCGATCATCGCCATCTACTTCGCGTCGCGGACCGCGATGGCCTTCGGGCGCGACGTTCGCGACGCCGTCTTCCGCAAGGTGCTCACGTTCTCGCAGGTGGAGACGAACATCTTCGGCGCTCCCTCCCTGATCACCCGCAACACCAACGACGTCCAACAGGTCCAGATGGTCATCGTGATGGCGCTGACCGTCATGATTCTCGCGCCGATCATGGCCGTGGGCGGCGTGATCATGGCCCTCCGCGAGGACGTGCCGCTCTCCAGCATCCTCGTGATCATCGTGCCGCTGATGGCCATCGTGCTGGGCACCCTGGTCTCCCGCGCGATGCCGCTCTTCCGCGCCATGCAGGTCAAGATCGACCGCATCAACCGGGTCATGCGAGAGTACCTGGAGGGCGTGCGCGTCATCCGCGCCTTCGTGCGGACCGGCCACGAGGAGCGGCGCTTCGACGAGGCCAATGCCGACCTCACCGACACGACCCTCCGCGTCCAGCGCCTCTTCGCGCTGATGATCCCCTCGCTGTTCCTGATCATGAACCTGTCCAGCGTGGCGATCATGTGGTTCGGCGGGCTGCGCATCAACAACGGCGACATGCCCATCGGGAACCTGATGGCGTTCCTCCAGTACGTCATGCAGATCCTCTTCTCGGTGATGATGGCCACGGTCATGTTCGTCATGGTGCCGCGCGCCGCCGCATCGGCCGAGCGGATCAGCGCGGTGCTGGACACGCCGGTCAGCCTCCACGACCCCGAGCATCCGGTGCCCGCGCCGGCCGCGCTCGGCACGGTGGAGTTCCGCGACGTCGAGTTCCGCTACCCGGGCGCCGAGGATGCCGTGCTGCACGACATCTCGTTCGTCGCCCGGCCCGGCACCACCACCGCGATCATCGGCGCCACCGGCAGCGGCAAGTCCACGATCGTCAACCTGCTGCCCCGCTTCTACGACGCCACCTCGGGGAGCGTCCTGATCGACGGCGTGGACGTGCGCGACATGCGGCAGGAGGACCTGTGGCGCCTGATCGGGCTGGTCCCGCAGCGCGCGTACCTGTTCAGCGGCAC
>JAKAHX010000266.1 GCA_021814735.1 Chloroflexota bacterium
CCCGGGGTACAGCCCCGCCATGCGCCACGCCGGTCCGACCCGGCGCGAGATCGGGGTTCGGACGGCGTTCAACCTGCTCGGCCCCATCACCAACCCGGCCGGGGCCCGCCGCCAGCTGGTCGGCGTGGCCGACCCGGGGGCGGCGAAACGTCTCGCCGAGGTCCTGCGGGCCCTGGGCACCGAACGGGCGATGGTGGTGCACGGCGAGCGGCTGGACGAACTGCCCCTCGACGGCACGGGCGTCGCCTACGACGTGTCGGCCGACGGCGTGGTCCGCCACGAGATCACGCCCGAGTCGGTCGGGCTGCCGAGGGCCTCGACCGGGGCGCTGTCGGGCGGGACACCGGCCGAGAACGCGGCGCGCATGGAGGCGCTCTTCGCCGGCGAGGGCGGCCCGATTCGCGACGCCGTGCTGCTGAACGCTGGTGCCGCGTTCGTGGTGGCCGGGCGGGCCGAGGGACTCCGCGCCGGCGCGGAGCTGGCAGCGGCGGTCATCGACGGGGGTGCGGCGGCCGCGCTCTTGGCCCGCCTGCGCGACCAGCGGCGACAGCGGATGGAGGGCACCGCCGAGCGAGGCCCGGCCACCGGGGCCCCGGCCACCGGGGCCGGTGCCGTCAGTGCCGTCGGTGCCGCAGGCGCCCGCTCCGGCGGCACGCGGCCTGGAGGCGGCCGGGCCGGGGGTCCTCCCGGGACCACCGAGCCTGGTCCGACGCCGACGGGAGGCGCCCGATGAACGGGGCGGCCGATCTGCGTCCCGTCGCGGAACGGGGAACCGCGGCACCGGAGGGGCGCGGGCCGGGCGCTGCCAGGGGCCGCCGAGGCGGATCTCCGGGGGTGCTCGACGAGATCGCGGCGCGGCGGCGCGCGGACGTCGTCGCGGAGCTCGGCGACCGCGCCCTGCGGGATCTCGCGCGGACCGCGCTCGCGGCGCCACCGCCCCGGGATGGCACCGCGCCGCTCCTGCGGCCCGGGCTGCACGTCATCGCCGAGGTCAAGCGTCGCTCGCCGTCCGCCGGAAGCCTCGCGGCGCCGGGCCACGACCTCGTGGCACGAGCGCGGGCCTATGCGGCCGGGGGCGCGGCGATCGTGTCGGTGCTGGTGGAGCCGCACTGGTTCGCCGGCTCGCTCGACGACCTCGCCGCGATCCGCGCCGCGGTCCCGGTGCCGGTGCTGGCCAAGGAGTTCGTCGTGGACCCGCGCCAGTTGCCGGTGCTGCGCGCGGCCGGTGCCGACCTGGTCCTGCTGATCGCCGCGCTCCACCCGGCGGCGAGCCTGCGCCGGCTTGTCCGACAGGCCCGCGACCTGGGGATGGAGCCGCTCGTCGAGGTCCACGACGCGCGGGAACTGGACCGGACGCTCGCGAGCGGCGCGCGCCTGGTCGGCGTCAACAACCGGGACCTGCGCACGCTCCGCGTCGACCCGGAGCGCGCGGCGGCGCTGCGGGCCGCGATTCCCGACGATCGACTGGTGGTGGCCGAGTCGGGCGCCCGCGAGCCCGCCACGCTCGCCGCCTGGCGGGCCCTCGGGTACGACGCCGCGCTGGTCGGCGAGGCGCTGATGCGCAGCGGAGAGGGCCCACAGGCCGTGCGCGCGGCGACCGCCGCGTTCGTGGCCGCGGGGCGCAACCCGGAGCCCGCGGAGGACCTCGCCGCCGCCGACCGGGCCCCCTGGGTCAAGGTGTGCGGCATCACCGACGCGCGCGGTGCCACGGCGGCGGTCGCCGCAGGGGCCGACGCCATCGGGCTCAACCTGGTCCCGGGCACGCCCCGTTGCCTCGGGAACGATGAGGCGCGGGGGCTGGCCGCACTCGTCCGGTCGCTCCGTGATGGGCGGGGACGACCCACCGTGGTGGGAGTCGTCGGTGACGTGGACCCGCGTGCGGCGGCTGCGATGGCCGCGCGCATCGGGCTGGACGCGATCCAGTGGTCCGGGCGGTCCCCGCTTCCCGAGGGGGACCTGGGGCTGCCGGCGTACGCGGTGCTTCGGGTCCCGCCGGAGACGCCGGGAGCGGCGAGCGTGCCCCGGGTGCCGCGAGACGTGGCCGGGGCAGCGGATGCGGCGGCCGCGCCCGCGCCGGCCAGCACCGGCGGGACCGGCCCGGCGTCATCGGCCGTGCCGAACGAGGCGCCCCACGCGCTCGTCGCGGCCGGCCGGGCGCTGCTGGCACGTCCCGGTGTCGAGCGCCTCCTCCTGGACACCGCCGATCCCTCCGCGCTCGGTGGGACAGGGACCCGCGCGGATCGCTCGGTCGCGGCGGCCGTCGCGCGGGCGTTGCCCGTGGTGCTGGCCGGTGGCCTCGGGGCGGCCAGCGTGGCCGGCGCCCTGCGCGCGATCCCGGCGATCGGGGTGGACGTGGCGTCGGGCGTCGAGGAGCGCCGCGCGGCGGCGCCCGGACGGGTCCCCGGCCACCGGGGCGCGGCCGGGAAGCGGCCCCGCAAGGATCCCTTTCTGGTGGCCCTCTTCGTCAAGCGCGCGAAGGCCGCCCGGCTGGACCTGCCGCTGACGCCATCACGACCGGCGGCCATCCCGGCCTCCCTGCTGGACGCGGACGAGCACGGCCGCTGGGGACTCGCCCGGCAGTTCGGTGGTCGGTACGTGCCCGAGACGCTGGTGGCGGCGCTGCAGGAACTCGAAGCGGCCTGGTTCGAGCTCCGGGCCGATCCGCGGTACTGGGCGGAGCTGCGCACCCTGCGCCGCGACTACATCGGCCGTCCGTCGCCCCTCTACCGCGCGGACCGGCTGGCTGCCGAGCTGGAGCGCCGGACCGGGCGCGAACCCGGGCGCCTGCGCCTCTACCTGAAGCGTGAGGATCTCAACCACACGGGTGCCCACAAGATCACCAACGCCCTGGGCCAGGCGCTCCTCACGCGTCGCCTCGGGAAGCAGCGCGTCATCGCGGAGACCGGGGCCGGGCAGCACGGCGTCGCCACGGCGACGGCCTGCGCGCTCCTCGGGATCCCGTGCGTGGTCTTCATGGGGCGCGAGGACATCCGGCGTCAGGCTCCCAACGTGCTCCGCATGCAGGCGCTGGGCGCAGAGGTGCGCGAGGTGACGTCCGGCAGCGGCACGCTGAAGGACGCCACCAACGAGGCGCTGCGCGACTGGGTCACCAACGTGCGCACCACGCACTACGTGCTCGGCTCGGCGGTCGGTCCGCACCCGTATCCCACGATCGTGCGGGATCTCCAGCGGGTGATCGGGGACGAGGCCGCGGTCCAGCTCGCGGCCGCCGAGGGACGGCTCCCCGACGCGGTCGTGGCGTGCGTGGGCGGGGGCTCGAACGCCATCGGGCTCTTCAGCCGCTTCCTCGGCGAGCCCTCGGTGCGCATCGTGGCGGTCGAGGCAGCCGGCGAGGGGATCCTCACCGGGCGCCATGCCGCCGCGCTGTCGGGGGGCACGCCCGGCGTCCTCCACGGGGCGCGGTCCTACATGCTGCAGGACGCGGACGGGCAGGTGGTGGAAGCGGTGTCGCGCTCGGCCGGGCTCGACTACCCGGGGATCGGCCCGCAGGTCTCCGCGCTCTTCGACGCCGGCCGGATGGAGGTGCTGGCGGCCACCGACGCGGAGGCCGTGGAGGCGCTCACGCTGCTGACCCGGACCGAGGGGATCATCCCCGCGCTCGAGCCGGCCCATGCCATCG
>JAKAHX010000267.1 GCA_021814735.1 Chloroflexota bacterium
CGTTCCGGCTGCTCTTCGGGGAGAAGGCCGAGGTCCTGGAATACGACCACATGGAGATCCGCACGCCGCGGGCGACCTTCCGGGCCCCCAGCGTGATCCGCCTGCAGCACCGGATCCGGCGCCCCCGGCCGCGGATCAAGCTCTCCCGGCGGGAGATCCTGGCCCGGGACGGACACACCTGCCAGTACTGCGGTCATCACGGCAGCGACCTCACCGTCGACCACGTCGTCCCCCGCCACCGGGGCGGGCAGCACACCTGGGAGAACCTGGTGACGGCCTGCCGGTCGTGCAATCACCGCAAGGGGGGACGGCTTCCCGACGAGGCCCACATGCGCCTCATGCGCGCGCCGGTGGAGCCGCGGAGCGACGTCTACTCGCTCTTCACACCGTATCTCGCGGACCCGCGCAACCAGGGCTGGCGCTCCTACCTCTTCCTGGACCACGACTGAAGGGGCCACCGATGCCCGCCCACGCCGGAGCCATCGCGGCCCGCGTCCCGGCACACGTGCGCCACCTGCTCGAGCGGCTCTGGGCCGGCGGGCACGCCGCGTACGTGGTCGGCGGCTCGCTGCGCGACGCGCTCCTCGGCCTGGAGGCGAGCGACTGGGACGTGGCCACCGACGCGCGCCCCGACCGCATCCAGGCGCTCTTCCCGGGCAGCCACTACGAGAACCGCTACGGCACCGTGCTGGTCCCCGGGGGGGACGGGCACGACGTGGAGGTGACCACCTTCCGCCGCGACCATCGGTACGCGGATCACCGCCGCCCGGACGACGTGACGTTCGGCGACGACCTCGAGGAGGACCTGCGGCGGCGGGACTTCACCGTGAACGCCCTTGCCTGGGGGATGCCCGGGCTCACGGCGCCGGGGCCTGCTGGTTCGGTCCTGTCGGCGCAGGAGCCTGCGCTGATCGACACGTGCGACGGCCTGGCGGACCTGCGGAACGGCATCCTGCGCGCCGTGGGGGATCCGCTCCAGCGGTTCGACGAGGACGCGCTGCGGCTGCTCCGAGCAGCCCGGCTGGCCGCCCAGCTGGGCTTCGAGATCGAGCCCGGGACGGAGGCCGCCATGCGCACGTGCGCGCCGCTCGTCCGGCACCTCTCGCATGAGCGGATCGGGCTGGAACTGCGCAAGCTGCTGCGATCCCCCGACCCGGTGCGCGGGCTGCGCATCCTCGCCGACACGGGCATCCTCGAGGTCGCAATCCCGGAGCTGGCCGAGCAGCGCGGTCTGCCCCAGAACAAGGCGCCCGGCATGGACTGCTGGGAGCACACGCTCGCGACGGTCGGGGCGGCCCGGCGCCTGCGGAGAGACGACGACGTGCTGCTGCTCGCGGCGCTGTTCCACGACGCCGGCAAGCCGCGCACCATGAACGGTGGCCACTTCCTCGGCCACGAGTTCGTGGGCGCCGAGATCGCGGACCGCATCCTCCGTCGCATGGCATTCCCCGGCGACGAGAGCGCCCGCGTGCTGCACCTGATCCGGCACCACATGTTCAACTACGACCCCTCGTGGAGCGACGCCGCGGTGCGCCGGCTGGTGCAGCGGGTGGGCGCCGACGCTATCGATGACCTCCTCACGCTGCGTGAGGCCGACAACCTGGGGAGCGGCCAGCAGGCAGACGAGGGGCACCTGGTCGAGCTGCGACGGCGGATCGCGGAACAGCAGCGGCGCGGCTTCCCGCTCTCCGTGGCGGACCTGGCCGTGGACGGCAACGACCTGCAGCGGGAACTCGGGCTCGCCCCCGGGCCCATCATCGGGCGGCTGCTCGAGCGACTGCTGGACTCCGCCATCGCGGATCCCGCGCGCAACACCTACCGCCAGTCGATCTCGGATGCGCGGGCGTGGGCGGCCGAGCTGGCCGGTCGTGCCGGGAAGACCGGCCAGGAGGATGCCACGTGATCGAGCGAATGCTCGAGGCCGAGCGCGACATGGCCGTGGGTTTGGTCGACCGCGCCGAGGCGATCTACCGGTCCCTGTCGGAGAGCGATCCCCGCAACGCGGTCGCCGTGGTGGGGCTGGCCCGCTGCGCGCTGGAACGGGGGGACGACGCGGGCGCCTATGCGCTGGCGGTGCGCGCGCTGCAGATCGACCCCGAGGACGCGGCGGCGCTGCGGCTCGAGGCCCGTCTTGCCGAGGTGCTGGCGGCGCGCGGTGAGCCGCCCCCCGGGCCTCCGACCCCGGCCGCGGCGGATGTCACGGACCAGGCGCCTGCGCCACCCGCGCCACGACCGGCCACTGGCCGCGGCCTGTTGCGGCGTATGCTCGGGCGCAGATGATCGACCTCGCGGGAGATCCACGATGAGAGTGCTGGTCACCGGCGGGGCCGGGTACGTGGGCAGCGTCTCGGTGGAACGGCTGGTGCAGGCCGGCCACCACGTGGTGGTCCTCGACTCGCTGGTCACGGGGCACGCCGCCGCCGTGGCGGACGGCGCCCGGCTGGTGCGCGGCAGCCTCCGGGACCGCCCCCTGGTCGAGGGCCTGCTGCGCGACGAGCGCATCGATGCGGTCCTCCACTGCGCCGCGCGATCGCTGGTGGGGCAGTCCGTTGCCGACCCGGCCCTCTACTACGCGGAGAACGTGGTCGGCGGGACGGGACTGCTCGACGCGATGCTCGCGGCGGGCGTCCGCCGGCTGGTCTTCTCCTCGACGGCGGCCGTGTACGGCGCGCCGGACCGGGTGCCCATCCCCGAGGACGCCCCGCTGGATCCGATCAACCCGTACGGCGAGACCAAGCGGGCATTCGAGGGAGCCCTGCGCTGGTACGGCGCGGCCTATGGGCTGCGGTCGGTGGCGCTGCGCTACTTCAACGTGGCCGGCGCGTCGGTGCGCAACGGCGAGCAGCACGAACCGGAGACGCACCTGATCCCGAACGTCCTCGCGGCGGCGCTCGGACGCCGCGGCCTCACGGTGTTCGGCACCGACTACCCGACCCCCGACGGAACGTGCATCCGCGACTACATCCACGTGGAGGACCTGGCGGACGGGCACCTCGCCGCGCTGGAACTGACCGGCCGCGCCGAACCCGCGACGGCGGACGAAGCCGCCGTTCCGGCGCGATCCACCGGGCCCAACGACCTGCCGGGTGCCGAGGGCGGGTTCACCGCGTGCAACCTCGGGTCGGGCTCGGGGTTCTCCGTCCTCGAGGTGATCCGGGCCGCGGAGGCCGTGGTGGGGCGGGCGATCCCACACGATGTCGGCCCCCGTCGTCCGGGCGATCCGCCAGTGCTGGTGGCGTCCAACGAGCGCGCCCGGGAGCTCCTGGGCTGGACCCCGCGCCGGGGCACCCTGGGCGAGATGATCGGCTCCGCGTGGCGCTGGCTCCAGGCGCACCCCGGCGGCTACGCAGGTGAAACCCGCGGCGGTTGACCCGCGGGCGCCGTCCCACGGTACGGGACCTGCGGCACGGGGCCCAGGGCATGGGCGGCCTGCGACATGGGGCCCTCGGCATGGGGACCCACGGCACGCTGACCCCCGGCATGGGGGCCCGCGGCTGACGCTCGGCGCGGGCGGACCCTCGGGCCCCGCGGCGCCGGTGCCGCTACCCCTCGGCGGCTGCCTCCGCCCGGACGGGCGGGGTCACCTGCCGGGGCCGGTCGGGCACGCCCCGCAGGACCAGGAAACCG
>JAKAHX010000268.1 GCA_021814735.1 Chloroflexota bacterium
TGTCGTGGCGTAGGTCACCGAGAGCAGGCCGACGGCCACGCTGCCCGCGAAGACGCTCGCGTCCGCCAGGAACGGGCCGACGGCGCCCCCGTGCCGCGCCGCTTCGAGCGTCGTCTGCACCGGCTCCATCGCGGCACGCAGCACGTCGAAGATCAGGAAGAGGATGACGCCCCCCGCGCCCGCGGTGAGCATGGCCTGCCAGCTCGTGGAGAGGTTCCGGAGACGACCGACCGGCAGGCCCAGGTAGATGGTCAGCCCCGCGAACGCGGCGAGCAGCACGGTCTCCGGGAACGGCATCTCTGGCTCCATCTTCCTGGGGCTAATCCTGAGTTATCAGGTCGGAATTGTATCGTGCCATGTGAACGTGCGGCCGCGCAAGGGTGCGGGCCGCGGCGCAGCCGAGGGCCGCGGGGCTCGGCCGACCAGCTGTGGTGCCCGCGGCGCGCCTCTTCGGTAGCGTGCGGCCGCGGCGCGGGCGTCGGCGGCGTCGACGCCTGTTCACCCCGCTCCGATCGGCGTACGCTCGTTCCGAGCGACTCCGGCTGTATCGCTGGCGGGAGGGGGAGATGGCGATCGACATTACGGTGGCGCTGGTCAACCGTCCCGGTACGCTCCTGCGCGCCTGCGAGGCACTTGCCCGGGCCGGCATCAACATCGACGGGGCGTGCGGCTACGTGAGCGACCACCTGGGCGTGTTCCACGTGCTGGTGGAAGACGCCGAACGTGCCCGGCGCACGCTGCTCAACGCCGATCTCGAGATCCGCGAGGAACGAGCCGTGCTGGTGGCGTCGGTCGAGAACCGACCGGGCGGCGCGGCGGCGGTCCTGCGGCGCGTGGCCGAGGCCGGGGTCAACATCGACCTGCTGTATGCGACCGCCGACGGTCGGCTCGTCGTGGGCGGCGATGACGTGGCCGCCCTGCGTCGGGCGCTCGGCTGAGCGGAGCCCGATTCGGCTGAGCGGAGCCCGATTCTGCCCGCCTACTCCGGGCGAGTCGTCCTGCACCCGGCGCGACGGCGGGCCCGAGGCTGGCCTGCACGTCGGCGCGATCCCGGGCCGGTTTTCAGGACCAGTTCAGCGTCGATCCACATCATGACGCTCGTCTCCTCCCTCCTCCCTCCTCCTCGGAACCGGAGACGACAGGCAGAGCCCCGGCACCTCCCCCGCCGGGGCTCTTCGCTGTCCGGCACATCACCGGGAGGGCTCTCCTGCCCTGCGCCTGCGGGCTCGCGCTGCGGCCCCTGTGGCAGCGCTCTATCCCGGGAAGCCGAGCCGACCGACCAGCGGCACGAAGACACAGGGATCGTAGGTGTGCTGCTCGATCCGCCGCCCGGCCCGCGTCACCACCGTCAGCACCTGGTATTCCCGGGGCCCGACGGGGATCACCAGCCGGCCGTTGTCGGCCAGTTGGGCGACCAGGGGATCGGGGATCGCCGGCGCCGCCGCACCCACCACGATCCCGTCGTACGGGGCGCCGTCCGGCCATCCCTCGGTGCCGTCACCGACCACGCAGCGGACACGGTCATCGAAGCCGAGGGCCGCGAGTCGCTCCTCGGCCAGCCTGGAAAGGGCGGCGTCGCGATCGATGGAGACCACCTCGGCGCCAAGCTCGGCGAGGATCGCGGCCTGGTACCCGGAGCCGGTTCCCACGTCGAGCGCCCGAGGCCGCCGCGACGGGTCGCGGCGGCGCAGCGCCGGGAGTCCGAGCAACTCGGTCATGCGGGCCACGATGTACGGCTGGGAGATGGTCTGGCCGTGGCCGATGCCGAGCGCGCAGTCATCGTAGGCATGGCGCACGAGCTCGGGCGGCACGAACCGTTCCCGCGGCACGCGGGCCATGGCATCGAGCACCTCGGGATCGCGTGGACCCGTGGTCCGGAGGTCCCGCACCATCGCCAGGCGCCGTGCCAGGAATGGGTCCTCGTCCGCGGGGTGCTTCCCGTCCGAACCGGATCCACCTGGGGCGTCGCCTGCCTGGTCCGCACCACCTGGTCCCGCCGCGCCCGGGCCGGGGCCGCCCGGACCGCCCGGTGCGTCGCCTTCCCGCGGGCGCAGCTCGGCCGGCGTCATGGGAGCGCGGCGGCCGACGAGGTGACCCGCCACCACCGCCCGGCCACCGGTTCGCGCCGAACGCAAGCCGCGAGGACCGGCCCGGCGGCCATCGCGATCAGCTCGCCGACGGGCTCGCGGGGGGCGCGGATGGGGCGGGCGCGCCCGATGGCGCGGTCGACGGTGCGGGGCTGGCGCCCTGGCTGGGTGCCGCGCTCGGGGCCGCCCCACCGCTGGCGGTGGGAGCCGTGCTGGCGGGTGCGCTGCTCGCCGCCGCGCCGCTGGCGGCCGGTGACGCGGACACGGTCACGCTTGCGCTCGGGCTGGGCACCGGGGACGGCGTGGCCTTGGGGGTCAGCACGCCACCCTTGCCCAGCAGCAGGGCATACGCGAAGAGGAGCACGAAGAGCCCGACGACGATGCCCACCCAGACCCGGGACACGGGATCGTCGATGAACGGAATCTCGCCAGTCCCTGGCGCTGGCGCAGGCCCAGGAGCCGCGGCGGCCTCCCCGGCCCGTCCCTTCGCGCCGTTGCCACGCGCAGGTCCGCCGCTGGACGCCGCGGTGCCCCGTGCCCCGGTGCTCTTCGGCTCGGCGGCGCCCCTCGGACCTGTCGCCGCCGGCGCGGCGCCTGCGGCCGACTTGGCCTGCTCGGGCGCGGCCTCGGTCTCCCCGGAAGCGAGCGGCTCCCGGGTGGACGTCTCCTCGGGCGGCATCGCCTCGGGCGCCGCGGGCTGCTCGGGGTTCGGTCGTGGCTCGGTCATGCCGGTGTCGTGCTCCTCGTGGTCGCGCTCGGGAGATGGGCCGGCTCGTCCGCTGACGGCGCGGCGAGGGTTCGCGGGCAGGTGGCGCGGTTCGTACCGCGGGGATTATCGCCGAGTGGGCGCGCAGCGCGCACGTCGGTCGGTGCACTGGTGGCCGGGTGGTGGCCGAGGGACCGGCCAAGAGGCGTGCTCACGCGTCCCGCACGGCCGGCAGCAGGACCCCGAGCCCGCCGGCAACGGCGGTGAGCAGGCCGAACGCCAGGAACACGGCCGAGGGACCCAGGGCCTGCGCCAGGATCCCGCTGAGCGCGATCGCCAGGGTCATCGGTCCCAGCACCATGCTGGACCGGATCCCCACCACGCGGCCCATCATGTCCTGTGGGGTTCGCTCCGCGAAGAGTGTCTGGGTCGGGATGATGAACACCATGTTGGCGATCCCGGCCAGCAGCGTCAGCGTCAGCGCCGCGATCTCGTGGCCGGTGACGCCGAGCAGGGCGGTCGAGACGCCGAGCAGCACGTACCCGCCGATGACCAGGGGGCCCTTGCGGAACCGCGCTCCCACCGCTCCGACGGCGAACCCGCCGGCCAGGTTGCCGATCCCGAGTGCGAGGTCGAGCGCCGCGTAGCTCTGTGGGTACGGGATCGGTGACCCCTGGAGCACGTCGCGCGCGTACACCACGGGCAGCGCAACGAGCGCCCCGACCGCCAGCTGTGCGAGCCCGCTGATCACCGTGTTCTGGAAGAGGGCCGGCTCGGAGCGGAGGAACTGCCAGCCAGCGCGCAGCTCCGCGAGGTACCGCCGCACGGTGCCGG
>JAKAHX010000269.1 GCA_021814735.1 Chloroflexota bacterium
GAGCGCCGGCTGACGCGCGAGTTCGCCACGAGCCAGCCAGCCCCGACGGCGACCCAGACCACCACGATGCCCCCGGCGACGAGCGTGTCGGTCTGGGTGGAGCCACCCGAGGCGAGGCTCAGGAAAACGACCGCCCCGAGCATCGCGAGGTTCGCCAGCAGGCCGAGCACCGGCACCACGACATGCCTCAGGACGTGCCGCTCCGCCCGGTGCCAGAAGGCGATGACCACGATGGCGTTGGTCATCCCGTACACGAGGAAGGTGCCGACGTTGGAGGCCAGGATGATCTGCAGCAGGTTGTCCGCGCCGAGCACGCCGTACGCGCCCAGCACGGCCGAGGCGGCCGCCAGCGCGAGGATGCCGTGATGGGGGGTGGCGTAGCGCCCATGGAGCAGCCCCAGGATCCCCGGCACCTCGCGGTCGCGGCCCATCACGTAGGTGATCCGGACCCCCGTGTTCATACACGCCAGGGTCGTGCCGATCAGCGCGAGCAGCACCGTCGCTGCCAGGATCAGCGCGAGGGCCGGGCCGGTCCCGCCGAGCATGCGGTCGCCGATCAGGCGGACCATGTCGCCGATGGGAGCCGCCGAGACCGCTGCCGCCGCGTAGCCGCCCACCGTGGAGGTCCCGCCGGCCGCCGTGGCCTGGGCGGTGACCGTCGAGTTCACGAAGAGGTTGGCCGAAACGTACTCGAGCACGTACGCGAAGCCACCCTGGATGGCCAGCGAGAGCAGCACCGCGCGGCGGATGTCACGCCTGGGATTGACCGCCTCGGCGCCCAGCGCGGTGACGGACTCGAAGCCGACCAGCAGCAGGATCGCGATGGTGCCCTGGAAGAGCACGTTCACCGCGCTGTGGGGCAGGACCACGGAGGCAAGGTCATGGTGCGCGTACGACAGCCCCGGGTGGGTGAGCCGGAACGCGATGGCGAGGATGCTGAACGCGACCAGGGCCGTGAGCTGGACGACGTTGATGACGATCGCGGTCACAGTCGAGCCGGAGATGCCCCGGAAGGCGATCAGCCCGGTGACCACCGCGAACAGGACGGCGGTCGCCACCTCGAACGGCGTGGTGAGCGTGATCCCGAACAGGCCCAGGATGTAGGCCGCCAGGGTGGCGGTGAAGGCGACCATGATCCCGGGGTAGATCCAGTAGTACAGGTGCGAGACCCACCCGACCACGAACTTGGCCAGCCGGGCGAACCGGTAGTGGAAGGCCTCCTCGCGCTCCAGGAAGGCGGCCTCCGCGAAGTAGTACGAGGAGCCCGCGCCGGCATCGGGGTAGAGGTCCGACAGCTCCGAGTAGGACCAGGCGGTCAGGAACGCCAGCAGCAAGGCGAAGAGGAGCCCCGGGACCATGTCGAGGGCGGTGGTCCGGCCGCCGTTCGCCTGCAGGGCCTGCGACTGGAACGTGGTCCACAGGAACGCGCCGGGCGCGATCAGCGCCATGGCGTTGATGGTCAGGCCGGTCAGGCTCAGGGTCCGCTTCATCCCGTCCTGTTCGACGGCGGCCATGCGGTTCCTCCCTTCGTCGTCGGGACGCGCCCGGGTGGGCGCCGTCGGCGATGGCGACGGATGTCGCCGGGTCGGGGCAGCACAGCCGGCGCTGCTGGCGCCGGACGGCTTCGTGGCCGCACGGTATGAGCGGGACCGCTCGCCGGACAGGGAGACGACGCCGAGGCCGGGTTACGGGATGGTGGCAGTTGTGGAGAGTCTCAGGGCGGGCCGCCCGCCCCCTCCACCCGCAGGGCGTAGCCGATGGCCCGGACGTTGCGCAGCCCCGGATGGCCGGCCGCCACGAGCTTGCCGTTGACGTGCGTCAGGTGGGTGCGCAGCAGATCCGGGTCCACGTCCGGGCGGCCCGGCCACCCTGCCCGTAGCAGGGTCCGGTGGTCTACCACGTCTCCCCGGCGGAGCGCGATTGCGCAGAGGAGCTCGAACTCGATGGGCGTCAGCTCGAGCGGGCGCCCGTCCACGCTGGCGAGTCGCCGACCGGGGTCGACCCGCAGGCCGTCGGGCAGCGGAGCATCGGGAGTCACGCCGGCCGGTCCGGCACTCCGGCGGCGCAGGAGCGCCCGCACGCGCGCCACCAGCTCAAGGGGGCGGAACGCCGGGTCCAGCACGTCGTCGGCGCCGGCATCCAGCACCGCGACCACGGAGGCCTCGTCGCGCAGCGCCGAGATCGCCAGCACGGGCACGGGAGCCCGGGCGAGGAGGCGGGGGATCGCGGAGAGCGGATCGACGTCGCGGCTCGGTCCGACGATCACCACGTCAGGCCGCTCGTCCAGCAGGCGGACCGCGGCCACGTCGACCCGGTAGGCGGTCACCACCTCGAAGCCGGCCTCGCCGAGGGCATGTGCCACCGCCCCGACCATGCGCGGATCGCTGTCGCAGACGAGCGCGCGGAGCCGTGCGTCGAACCGGTCCGTGGACGAGCGGGCCATGATCGCGCAGGGTACCGGCCCCGGGCAACGGGGATCTCCGGGGCACCGGCGTCTCCGGGACGCGGCATCCCCAGGACGGGTGTCCGGGCGCGGGCCCGGTGGTAGCGTGCCGTCCGGAAACGCATGCCTCGAGAAGGGGGTTCCAGATGGCGGAGACCGACATCCTCCGGCAGCAGCTGCTCGAGCTCGTCGCGGGGCACGGCGCCCACATGCCGTTCGACGAGGCGGTCGCGGAGTTCCCGGACGACGCGATCAACCGGCGGGCGCCCAACGTGCCCTACACGCCCTGGCACCTGCTGGAGCACATCCGCATCGCGCAGTGGGACATCCTCGACTACATCCGGAATCGCGCCTACGTCGCGCCGAACTGGCCCGAGGAGTACTGGCCGGCCCGCGACGCCACGGCCACGCCGGCCCAGTTCGCGGAGACGATCGCGGCGTTCAAGGCTGACCGCCAGGCCCTGCACGATCTGGTCGCCGACCCGGCCACCGACCTGCTGGCGACCATCCCCGGCACGCCCGGGCACACCATCCTGCGCGAGGTACGGCTGGTCGGGGATCACAACGCCTACCACATCGGGGAGTTCGCGATCCTGCGCCAGGTCATGGGGACGTGGCCTGCGGACCGCGTCGGCTGACCTCGCACGCCGCCGGCCGCGTGCCGGTCTTGACGTCCGGGCCGCCGGAGTCGCCCGATGCCGGGCGCGGCGCAAGGATCGGCGGGACCCGAGGATCGGCCGGCCCGAGGATGAGCGCCGCGTAACCCGATCGAAAGAGTGGGCCGCCGACACTGCCCGCATGACAGCGAGCAGTGCCAGCACCACGTCCCGGGCGCACACCTCCGGCACGCACGCACGGCCGGTACCGGCAGCGAGCACGCCGGCCGTCGATGCGCGGGGGTCCGCCGCTCCGATCGACCGCCTCCCCGGCGCCCACCTCCGGTGGCTGGGATGGCTGGACGGACACCGCGCCGTTCGCGAAGTGGGGACGTTCGCCGCCATCGGCGTCGCCAGCACGCTCGCCTACGTCGTCCTGTACGCCGTCCTCCGGACCTGGACGCCGGCGACCACCGCCAACGCGCTGTCGCTGATCCTGACCGCGGTGGGCAACACCGCCGCCAACCGCCGCCTCACCTTCGGAGTCCACGGCCGCGACGGCATCGCC
>JAKAHX010000007.1 GCA_021814735.1 Chloroflexota bacterium
GCACGCCTCGAGGCGCTCCGCCATCGCGGGCGACAGCGGCACCTCGGGATGCGCAAGGACAGCGGTGCGATCGGTGCCGATGGCGTGGGCGAGGAGGAGCTCGGCATCCAGGCGCGCGGTCTCGGACCCGCCGGCGCGCAGCCGCAGCGTCGCGCGCTGCAGTGCCGATCCCACCGTCTCCGGTGCGCCCTCAGGCGGCATCGCCCTCCCCGAACTCCGCCAGCCGCTCCGCCTGGTCGGTGGCGATCAGCGTGTCGATCAGCCGATCGAGGTCGCCGTCGAGCACGCCGGGCAGGTTGTGCAGGTCCAGGTCCACGCGATGGTCCGTCACGCGGTCCTGCGGGAAGTTGTAGGTGCGGATCTTCTCGGAGCGCTCACCGGATCCCACCATGCTGCGGCGCTTCTGGGCCTCGGCCTCGTGCGCCTTCCGCTGCTCGATCTCGAGCAGCCGCGAGCGCAGGACGGCCATGGCCTTGGCCTTGTTCTTGTGCTGGCTCTTCTCGTCCTGGATGGCCACCACCAGGCCGGTGGGCAGGTGGGTGATGCGCACCGCGGAGTCCGTGGTGTTCACGCTCTGGCCGCCGGGCCCGGTGGACCGGTAGACGTCGATCCGCAGGTCCCGCTCGTCGATCTGGACGTCCACCTCGTCCGCCTCCGGCAGGACCGCGACGGTCGCGGTGGAGGTGTGAATGCGCCCCGACGACTCGGTCTCGGGGACGCGCTGGACGCGGTGGACGCCGCCCTCGAACTTGAGGCGGCTGTACGCGCCGTCCCCGTGGACCTCGAAGATCACCTCGCGCAGCCCGCCGATGCCGGTCTCGCTGCTGGTGAGGACCTCCACGCCCCAGCGATGGCGTTCCGCGTAGCGGACGTACATGCGGAAGAGCTCGGCTGCGAACAGGGCCGCCTCCTCGCCCCCCGCGCCGGCCCGGATCTCCACGATCACGTCGCGCTCGTCGAGGGGATCGCGGGGGAGAAGCTGCACCTTCAGCTGCTCCAGGAGCCGCGCCTCCTCGTCCTCGAGGCGACGGATCTCGTCGCGCGCCATCTCCCGGAGGTCGGCGTCCTGCTCCTCGTCGCGCAGGCTGCGGGCCCCCACCAGCTCGGCGCGGGTTGCCTGCAGCCGCTCCCACGTGCCCACGATGGGCTGGATGCGTGCCAGCTCCTTGCCGATGCGGCGCAGCGCGTCGGGGTCGGCCGCCACCTCGGGCCGCGCGAGCTCGTCCTGCAGGTGCCGTGCCTGGACGGCCAGGTCGCCGAGGCGATCCTCGAGGCTCATCGATGGAGGTCCTCGTCGGTCGCATCCGCGTGCGCGCTCGGGACGCCGGCTGCGACCAGGGACGCTTCCCGCGCGGCCGCCTCGCGGGCTCGCCGCGTCTCCTCGTCGGCCTGCGCCATGGTCCGCCGAGCCGGGAAGGCGCTGCCCTCCGGGATCGCCTCGCCGTCGGCCCGGAGCGCCTCCTGCAGCGAGACGATCGCGACCTCGATCATCGAGTCGTCGGGCTGGCGGGTGGTGATCGCCTGCAGCCAGAGGCCGGGCATGAAGATGCAGTGGACGAGCGGATTGGCGCGGTGCCTCGCTCCCCAGCGCAGCACCTCGTAGCTCACCGCCACGATCACCGGGATGAGCAGCAGCCGACCCAGGATGGCCGCCACCAGGCCCTGCCCGCTGAGCACGCTGAACGCGAGGATGCTCACCACCACGACCACCAGCAGGAACTCGGTGCCGCAGCGCTGGTGGGCGGTCGGGTACCGGCGCACCATCTCCGGCGTCAGCGGATCGCCGTGCTCGAGCGCGTGGATCGACATGTGCTCGGCGCCGTGGTACTGGAAGACGCGCCGGATCTCGCCCGAGCGACTGATCGCGAGCAGGTAGGCCACGAAGATGACCAGGCGGATCAGGCCCTCGAGCAGGTTGCGGCCCAGGGTGCCGACACCGTCCGCGGCCGTCGCAGCGGCCTGGGTCAGGAGCAGGGGCAGCACGAAGAAGAGGCCGATCCCGAAGGCCAGCGAGAGGGTGAGGGTCACGGCCACCATCCCTCCCCCGAGTTCCACGCCCTCGGCGGAGGCGGCGATCGCCGCCGACCGGGTAAGCCACTTCGTGCCGATCACCAGCGTCTCGTACAGGACCACGAGGCCACGCACGAATGGCCATCCCGCGGCGCGGTGCCGGTGCACCACGGAGTCGGTCAGCCGCTCCGCGTCCCAGACCACGTCCCCGTCCGGGTGGCGCACGGCGACCGCGATCGCGTCGCGACCGCGCATGAGGACGCCCTCGATGAGGGCCTGACCGCCGTAGCTGAAGCGTGCCATCCGAGCCTCCAGTCTACCGGCGGCTCACAGGGGCCACGGTGGATCGACGGGTCGCAGGGCCACGCGGCCGGCGGTGCGCGGGCCGGCCCCGAGCTGACTGGCCACGCGCCGGGCGGCCACGCGCCGGGCGGCTGCCTGCCGTGTGGCCGCGTGCCGAGCGGCTGCCTGCCGAGCGCCTGTGCGCTGTGTGGCCGCGTGCCGGGCGGCTGTGCGCCGGGCACCGAAACGGAGCGGCGGACCCGTCCGGGCCCGCCGCTGTCGATGCCGTGGGGGCGTTGGGGCTCAGGATCGGAGGGAGCGCTCCAAGCGCTTCTGGAACCGCTCGACCTGGCCCGCCGTGTCGACGATGGTCTGCTTCCCCGTGAAGAACGGGTGGCACTGGGCACAGACGTCCACGCGCAACGTGGGCCGCGTGGACCCCACCGTGAAGGTGCGGCCGCAGGATCCGCAGTGGACTTCGGCCTGGTAGTACTTGGGGTGGATCCCGTCTTTCACGATCGACTCCTGTCGGGCCTTCCGTCCGGGCATGCCCCGGCGGTGGTCCCGGCGACTGGTGCGGTCAGGCCTGCGCGGCGGGGGCCGGCTCGGCGATCACGCGGATGCGCTTCTTCTCGCGGGTCTGGTGCTCGAACTTCACCCGACCGGTCACCGTGGCGAAGACGGTGAAGTCGCGGCCGAGGCCGGTCCCCTCGCCGGAGAGGAACGTCATGCCCCGCTGCCGGACGATGATGGAGCCGGCGGGAACGAGCTGCCCGTCGCCCACCTTGACGCCCAGCCGCTGGCCGACGCTGTCGCGCCCGTTCTTCGAGCTGGAGCCTGCCTTCTTGTGTGCCATCGACTACGCGTCCTTCCTGGTGCCGCGGGACCTGGGCTTCGGCTCGCCTTCGGGTGCAGGGGCCTGCGTGCGCGGGGCGTGCGAGCGGGCGCGTGCCGCCGGCTTCTCGCCCGCGGCGGCCGGCTTCGCGGTGCCCCGGCGCGGCGACGCGGCTTTCGTCTCACCCTCCGGGCCGGTGGCGGGCGCTGCCAGCTTCTCGGCAATGGCCCGGTCGGCGGCGGCGCGCTGCGCGGCCTCCTCGGCGGCGGCCAGGGCCAGGCGCTCGCGCTCGGTCCTGGCGGCCTCGGCCAGCTGCAGGGCGCTGCGCGAGCCGTGGACGATGTCCGCAACGCGCAGCACGGTGAGCTCCTGCCGGTGCCCGTGCTTCACGCGCCGGCGGGCCTTGGGCCGGTACTTGAACACGATGGCCTTCTCGCCGCGGTCCTGGCGCACCACGCTGGCGCTCACGTGCGCCCCGTCCACGATCGGGCGGCCGACCGCCGTGGCATCCCCGTCGGCCACGAGCAGGACACGGTCCAGCTCGAGCGTCTGGCCCGGCTCCGCGTCCAGGTGCTCGACTTCGATCTCGCTGCCGACTTCGACGCGGTACTGCTTCCCGCCCGTCTCGATGACTGCGTACATGGGTCCCCTGAACACATGATGGCGCCCGGCTGTTGCCGGGGCGCGACCGTTGATGGTATCGCCCGAGGCAGGCCCCGTCAACGAAGACCGCCGGCCGACGACGACGTCCACCGGGCGAAGGCCCCGAGGCGCCGCGATGGCAGGACCGGCGGCGAACCGGGCCGCCGTGGTGTGCCGGGCCGGCAGGACGGGCGGCGACACGTGGCGCCGTGGCGCTCCCGGCCGCCTGCAACGCCGATGGTACCCTGTCGCGCACGCGCCCCTGCCGACACCGGGCGAGCAGGTTGCGGGAGGTCCAGTGACCGACGAGCCGGATCTGTATCGAGTCCTCGGCGTCCATCCGTCGGCCGATCTCGCCGCCATCCGGACGGCCTACCGTCGACTCGCCCGGCGCTACCATCCCGATCTCGCCCCCGAAGTCCACCCGGACGACGTGCGCCGGATGGCCGAGATCAACCGGGCATGGGAGACGCTCCGCGACCGTGGTCGGCGCGAGGCATACGATCGGCGCCGATCCCTTGCCGGCAGCGGGTACGTGTCCCCCGGCCCGACGGCGCCGGCCACCTCGACGACGCGCGCGACGAGGCCGGCGAGCGCAGCACCGCCCTCCGGCAACCGGCGCGCAGGTGGTGACGGCCACGCGACGGCACGGGCAACGGCCCCGGCCGGTCCGCCGCCGGGGCGCCCGGATGGCTCCGTCCTGGGGTTCGGGCGGTACGCCGGGTGGTCGCTTGGGCAGGTCGCGGCCCGGGACCCCGATTTCCTCGAGTGGCTGGAACGTTCCTCGTCGGGCAGGCCCTATCGCGACGAGATCGACGCTCTGCTCCGGCGGCTGGGACGTCGGAGCACGGATCCCGATCCGTTGGCGAGACCCGGGCGCTTCCGCCGCTGATCCCGGGTGACGGGTGCTGCCCGTCGTCGGGTTGGCGAGACCTGGCCGCGTCCGCCGCTGGTCCCGGGTGGCGGGAGCTGCCCGCCGTCGTCCGGGCTCACCGCCGCGGCGGCCGGGTCACCACTTCGGACGCACCTGTCTCAGGTTGATCGACTCCAGGACGCCGAGTCCGAGCGCGATGCTGATCAGGGACGCCCCGCCGTGCGTGATGAACGGAAGCGGGATCCCGGTGACCGGCATGATCCCGATCGTCATCCCCACGTTCACCAACACCTGGAAGAGGAGCATGGAGGCCATCGCCGCGGCGAAGGCCAGCCCGAACACGTCGTCGGAGTGCCACGCCACCAGGAGGACCCGCCAGATGAGGGCCGCGAAGAGCAGGAAGACGACGATTGCCCCCACGAACCCCAGCTCCTCCGCCAGGATCGCGAAGACGAAGTCGGTCGATTGGACGGGCAGGAAGTTGAGCGAGTTCTGGGTGCCGTTCGTCAACCCCGTCCCGAACACCCGACCGGAGCCGACCGCGATCATCGACTGGATGACGTGATAGCCGGAGCCCTGCGGGTCCGCGGCCGGATCCAGGAACGAGATCAGGCGCTGCTTCTGGTAGTCGCGCAGCAGGTACGTCCACACGAAGGGGATCGAGGCCACGGCGCCCGCGCTCAGCACGACCAGCCAGCGGAGGCTGGCTCCGGACACGAACAGCGTCCCCACCACCATGGCTGCGAAGACGAGCGAGGTACCCAGGTCCGGCTGCATCGCCACGAGCACCAGCGGCGGCGCGACCAGGACGCCGGCGCCCACGATCGTGAGGAGCCCGCTCATGCGGGACTCGCGGGAGCTGAGCCAGTTGGCGAGCACCACCGCCATGAGGACCTTGGCGAGTTCCGAGAACTGGAACTGCATCCCGAGGATGGTGACCCAGCGGGAGGTCCCGCCCACGCCGGTCCCGATCGCGAGGGAGAGGACCAGCAGGCCGATGTTCACGAAGTAGAGGGGCCAGGCGAACGTCTTGAGCCAGCGGTAGTCGAACGCAGCGGCGACCAGGAACACGACCATCGCCAGCGCGGTCCAGATCAGGCCCCGGGTGAAGGTCGATCCGGCGGAGAGTGGCGACACCCCCGACTCGTACGAGTTGGTGTAGGCCATCACGAGGCCCATGCCGGCCAGCAGGGACGCGTAGATGACGAGTTGGACGTCGAACGCACTCCAGGCTGCGGCGGCGGTCTGGCTCGCCCACTTCAGCCTGTCCTGCTGGAGCCGGATCGCGCCCATCTCAGTTCCCCGCCCCGGGCCGGATCAGGAACAGGTTCCGGTAGTCCTGCTTGATGCCGTAGTGCATCTGCAGGAAGTACTTCACGATCTCGGTGGAGGGGTTGCCGATGCTGTTCGAGGTGTCGTAGGTGAAGGCCAGGATGGCCAGCTGCGAGTCGGTCTTGGCGAAGTCGCCGGAGGGCGAGACGAACCCCACGAACCAGGAGTCGAACGGCAGGTTGCCGCCGATCTTGACCGTGCCGTACTCGGCGGTACCCGTCTTGCCGGCCACGTAGAGCGGCATGTCCACCACGTTGCCGGTGTGGCGGATCACCACCGCCTCGCGGGCCGCCTCGCGGATGTAGGCGAGCACCCAGGACGGCACGTCGACCTGCGCGCGCAGCTTGGGGGCGAAGGCCTGCACCACCTGGCCGGTGGGCGAGAGGACCTGGCGCACGATCTGGGGCTGGTAGAGCTTGCCCCCGTTGGCCAGCGCGCAGTAGGCGTCGAGCAGCTCGATGGGGGTCACCGCGTCGTAGCCCTGCCCGATCCCCGCCAGGTACGTCTCGCCCGGGTAGATGGGCTGCCCGAAGGTCTGCATCTTCCAGGCGTTGGAGGGGACGATGCCGGCCGCCTCGCCGGGCAGGTCGATCCCGGTGGGGGACCCGAAGCCGAACTGGTGGGCGTACCAGGCCAGCCGGTCGATCCCGGCCAGGGCCGCCGCCTGGTAGAAGAACGTGTCGGAGGACTGCGCGTACGCGCCGGCCACGGTGAGCGGCCCGAACCCGACCCCGTTCCAGTCGTTGAACCGCTGCCCGTCGAGCACCAGGTGCCCATAGGTCTGCAGCGTCTGGTCCGGGCCCAGCTTGTGATCCGCCAGCACTGCGCTGCCGGTCACCAGCTTCCAGGTGGAGCCGGGCGGGTAGATCTCGCCGATCGCATGATTGAGGAGTGGCTGGTTCGGGTTGCCGACCAGCGCCTGGTAGTCGGCGTTCGAGATGCCGCGCGCGAACAGGTTGTCGTCGTAGGTGGGCAGGCTCACCATGGCCAGCACCTCGCCGGTCTGGGGGTTCATCACGATGACGACCCCCTTCTTGATGCCGGCCGCCTGGATCCCCCACTGGAGCGCTGTCTGCGCCTGCTCCTGGGTCTTGACGTCGATCGAGAGCTGCAGCGAGTCGCCGGCCTGCGGCTGAGTGACCGTGGACAGCACCTGGATCTGCCGGCCGGACGCGTCGCGCTCCACCTCCTGCACCCCGTACGTGCCGCGCAGCTGCTGCTCGTACTGCGCCTCCACGCCGGTCTGGCCGATCATGTCGTCGGGCAGATACCCTTGCGATTGGAGCTGGCGGAGCTGGTCTGCGCTGATGGGACCCGTGTACCCCAGGATCTGCGAGAGCAGCGGGCCGTACGTGTAGTCGCGCCGCGCCTCGGTGACCACCTGGACACCGGGCAGGTCCAGGTGCTCCTCCGAGATCAGCCGGGCCACGTTCTCCGGCACGTCGCTGGCGATGCGCACGAGGTCGAAGTTCGAGCCCGGGTTTCCGTCGATGGTCTCGTTGATCTGGGTCGTGGAGATACCGAGGAGCTGCGCGAGGCGCGCCACCACGGTGGGGCGCTGGCTGTACGGAAGATCGGCGGGGCGGATCTTCACCGAGAACGACGGCACGTTCAGCACGAGCGGTCGCCCCGCGCGATCGGTGATCAGGCCGCGCGCCGACGGGATCGGCTGGAGCACCGTCATGTTGGCGGTCGCCTGGCCCTGGTAGTACCCGCCGGTGGCGACCTGGAGGTAGAAGAGGCGCGCGGTAAGCGTGCCGACCACGAGCAGCACGGCGAGCCCGAACAGGAGGAACCGGGGCAGCAACCGCGCGTTCCGGGGCGTTTCGTCGACCAGTCCGCTCATCGGCTCACCACTCGATCCGGTCGAAGGTGCCCCAGCGCTGCCAGATCAGCCGGGCCGCCACCGCGAGCGGGATCGCCAGGATCGTGTTCTCGATGGCCGTGGACAGGCTGGGCCCCAGCGAGGCGCCGGACGGGACGCCCCCAAGGGCGGCCGAGACCAGCAGCCCGAAGACGAACTGGAAGACGTACGTCAGCGGGAAGGTGACGAGGATGGCCGTGACCAGTCGGTTGCGCCCTGCCACGCGCGCCACGACGGCGGCGAGACCGGTGGCCACCAGGAGGGCGACCACGCTCGAGCCGACCGGACGCGCGGGAGCAGCCAGCAGATCCAGCGTCAGGCCTCCCGCAAATGCCCAGATGAACCCGGCCTCGCTCCCGATGGACACCGCCACCACGATGCTGCTCACCAGCACGATGTCGGGCCGGGTGCCCGCGATCATCGCGAACGGGGCGACGCTGGTATCCAGCAGCGCGGCCACGATCGATCCGACCACGGCCAGGGCGACTTGCATCGTGCCGTTCCTCGTGGGTGTCGCGCCTGGCGGCGCGAACGGGTTCCGGGATATCGCGGCACGCGCCAGGGTCATCGCCCCGCAGAGTATACAGACCGGCCGTGGGCCGGGCCATCACGGGGGCCATCGAGCGGGCCGTCCCCGCAGGCCACCGAAACGGGGAGCGGATCCGCCGTCATGCGCCGGAACGTGCCCTCTGATCGGTCTGCCCGAGCGCGGGTACAAGCGCTGGTTTGTTTCACGTGAAACGCGCGTCGAGGGCGAGTCGAGGCCCGTTCGGCTAGAATGGCGCTGGTGGGCGCGAGCGAACGGGAGACGAAGAACGGCGACACGGTCGCGTGCGCCAACCAGAAGGGCGGCGTGGGAAAGACCACCACGGTGGTCAACCTGGGCGCCTACCTGGCACTCAAAGGGCGGCGCGTCCTGGTGGTCGATCTCGATCCCCAGGGCAACGCCACCAGCGGCTTCGGGATCGACAAGTCCTCGGTAACCCGCTCGGTGTACGACCTGCTCTGCGACGAAGCCACCGCCGAAGAGCTCCTCGTCCCGACGAGGATCGAACGCCTCGACCTCATGCCTGCTGCCTTGTCCCTCGCTGGGGCCGAGGTCGAACTGGCCATGCTGCCGCAGCGCGAGCGGCGGCTCTCGCGGGCGCTGGCGCCTGTGGCACCGCGCTATGACCACATCCTGATCGACTGTCCGCCGAGCCTGGGGCTCCTGACCGTCAACGCCCTGACGGCCGCCGGCTCCGTGCTCGTGCCCCTGCAATGTGAGTACTACGCCCTGGAGGGCCTGAGCCAGCTCGTGGCCACCATCAACCTCGTCCGCGATCATCTCAACCCCTCGCTGGCGGTGCGTGGCGTGGTCCTCACCATGTTCGACTCGCGAACCCTGCTGTCTGCCGAGGTCCGCGACGAAGCGCGCCGACACCTGGACGGCGCCGTCTACGAGACGATCATCCCCCGCAGCGTGCGACTCTCGGAGGCGCCCAGCTACGGGCTGCCGATCGCGCTGTATCGCGGGGACTCGAAGGGCGCCGAAGCCTACCGGGCGCTCGCAGACGAGTTCCTGGCACGCGAAGCGCGGGGTGCGTCGGCATCGGTCCCGCTGATGGCAGCGCGCCCGGCTGGAGTGCCAGCATGAGCTCGAGGAACGCAGGGCTGGGGCGCGGCCTCGCGTCGCTGATCCCGACGGGGACAGCGGCGATGGCGGCTCCGACGGAGATCCCGCTCGACCGGATCCGCGCCAACCCCTACCAGCCACGCAAGTCCATGGACGACGATGCGCTCCGGGAGCTCGCCTCGAGCATCGCCGAGCACGGCGTGCTGCAGCCGGTCCTGGTGACCGAGACCATCGACGGGTACGAACTGATCGCCGGTGAGCGGCGCCTCCGTGCGGCCCGGCTCGCAGGGCTCGAGCGGATCCCCGCTGTCGTCCGCCAGCTCGCCGGCAGGGAGCAGCTCGAGGTTGCCCTGGTCGAGAACATCCAGCGGGCCGACCTGAACCCCCTGGAAGAGGCGGAAGCCTACCGGCAGCTCATCGATGGTTTCGGGATGAACCAGGAAGACGTGGCGCAACGCGTCGGTCGTGCGCGCTCGACCGTGGCGAACACCCTTCGCCTCCTGGACCTGGCACCATCCGTCCAGGCGGCGGTGCGCGACGGCAGCATCACCGAGGGGCACGCGCGGGCGATCGCGTCGCTGGAGGACGAGGCACAGCAGGAGGCACTCCTGTCCGCGGTGGTGCACCGCGGACTGTCCGTGCGGCAGGTCGAGGAACTCGCGCGGCGGCTGAAGACGGCAGCGACGGACCACCGTGCGGGGAACGCGACCGATTCCGCTGCCCCTGCGCCCGATCCCGCATCCGACCCGGAGACGGAGCGGATCGAGGCCGAGCTCCGGGTTGCCCTCGGCACCAAGGTGAGCCTCACCCGTGCCCGAACCGGAGGTCGGATCGTGATCGAGTACTACGACGACGCGGATCTCGCCCGCCTCTTCGAGAAGATCGTCGGGGGCGCCGAGTGACGGGTTCCCAGGGCCGTCGAGCGCCGGCGGCCGACCCGGTCGTCGATCCGGCTCCGCGCAGCCGCGGCAAGGCGGCGCCCGCAGCACCCGCCTACGACGCCAGCAGCATCCAGGTGCTGGAGGGCCTGGAGGCCGTTCGGCGCCGCCCCGGCATGTACATCGGCTCGACGGATGCGCGTGGGCTGCACCACCTGGTCTGGGAGGTCGTCGACAACTCGATCGACGAAGCCATGGCCGGTTACGCGACCCGCATCGACGTCACCATCGGGGCGGACGGCAGCATCACCGTGAGCGACGACGGTCGGGGTGTCCCGGTGGGGCGCCATCGCACGGGAAAGGACGCTCTCGAGGTCGTCCACACCGTGCTGCATGCCGGCGGCAAGTTCGGCGGCGGTGGCTACAAGGTCTCCGGCGGTCTCCACGGCGTCGGGGTGAGCGTGGTCAACGCGCTCTCGGCCTGGCTCAGCGTGGAGTCCGCCCGGGACGGCAGGATCTGGGGCCAGACCTACGAGCGCGGCCGGGCCACGGGCCCCGTGCACGAAGTGGGTCCATCGGGCGGGCGGCATGGCACGACGACCCGCTTCATGCCCGACGCCGAGGTGTTCGAGACGCTCGACTGGTCGTTCGACACCATCGCCCAGCGCATGCGGGAGTCGGCCTACCTCAACAAGGGCCTCTGGATCCGCCTGGTGGACGAGCGGAGCGACCCGCCTCGCGAGCGCTCCTTCTACTTCGAGGGCGGGCTGATCAGCTTCGTGCGGCACCTCAACAAGAACAAGGAGGTGCTCCACGCCCGGCCGATCTACGTGGAACGGCGGGAGGCCCAGACCAGCATCGAGATCGCGCTCCAGTACAACGACACGTACACGGAGACGGTCCTCGCCTTTGCGAACAACATCAACACCGTCGACGGTGGCACCCACGTCACCGGCTTCCGAGCGGCGCTCACGAGCTCGCTGAACGACTGGGCGAGACGGGCCGGCGTGCTGCGCGAGTCGGACGGCAACCTCAGCGGCGATGACGTCCGCGAGGGCCTCACGGCGGTGATCAGCGTCAAGCTCGTGGAGCCGCAGTTCGAGGGCCAGACCAAGGCGAAGCTCGGCAACGCCGAGGTCAAGGGCCAGGTCCAGGCGGCGCTGGCAGACGGCCTCGCCCAGTACCTGGACGAGAACCCCGGCGATGCACGCCGGATCATCGACAAGTGTCTGACCGCGTCGCGCGCTCGCGAGGCCGCGCGCAAGGCGCGCGACCTCGTCATCCGGAAGGGCGCGCTGGAGGGCGCCGCGCTCCCGGGCAAGCTCGCCGACTGCCAGGAGCGAGATCCTGCCCGGAGCGAGCTCTTCATCGTCGAGGGCGATTCGGCCGGCGGCTCGGCGAAGCAGGGACGGGATCGGCGCTTCCAGGCGATCCTCCCGTTGCGCGGCAAGGTCCTCAACGTCGAGAAGGCGCGCCTGGACCGCATCCTGGGCTCGGAGAACGTCCGCCCCCTGATCGTGGCGCTCGGTGCCGGCATCGGGGAGTCGCTCGACATCGCGAAGCTCCGGTACCACCGCATCGTCCTGCTGTCCGATGCCGACGTGGACGGCGCGCACATCCGCACGCTGCTGCTCACCTTCTTCTACCGGCACCTGCCGGCCGTGATCGAGCAGGGATACCTGTACGTCGCCCAGCCGCCGCTGTACCGCATCAGCACCGGCAAGGTGACGCAATACGCCGCGGACGAGAAGGAGCGCGACCGGATCGTTCGCGAGCTCAAGGTCAAGAACCCCCTGATCCAGCGCTTCAAGGGCCTCGGCGAGATGAACGCCGAGCAGCTCT
The DNA here is from genome assembly GCA_021814735.1 of Chloroflexota bacterium. GTDB lineage: Bacteria > Chloroflexota > Limnocylindria > Limnocylindrales > CSP1-4 > JAJYNJ01. Next base: position 12,175 of record JAKAHX010000007.1, read on the forward strand.
GGGAGACGACGATGAACCCGGCCACACGGACGCTGCTGCAGGTGGGGACGGAGGACGCGGCCGTGGCCGACGAGGTGTTCACCACCCTCATGGGGGAGCGGGTGGCGCCACGGCGGGAGTTCATCCGCTCCGAGGCCAGGCGCGTGCGGAACCTCGACGTCTGATGGCCGATCCTGCGCGCGGCGCGGACCCCGGGGTCGGCGCGCCCGAACCGCTCGTCGTCACCGGCAGCCCGGGCGGCGTCCCCGGCACCCCGGTCGCCGACCCGTCCGACGCGACCCTGCGCGAGCCACCGGCCGTGACCACGGTACCCGTCGGTGATCGGCGGCTGCTCATGCGTCCCCACGGCTGCTTCGCCTGCGGGGAGCTGAACGTGTCGGGCCTGCGACTCCAGCTGCACGCCGATTCCGGTGTCTGCTGGGCGGAACCCACCCTGGACGAGCGCTTCATGGGCTGGGAGGGGATCGCCCACGGCGGGATCGTCAGTGCGATCCTGGACGAGGTCATGGCCTGGGCCCTGGTCGACGAGGACTGCTGGGGCCTCACCGCCCGGCTCACCGTGGAGTTCCGCCGCCCGGTCCCCATCGGTCGCCCGCTCCACGCAGAGGGCCGTGTCATCGCGCGGCGTCGGCGCGTCATCGAGACCGAGGGCCGCCTGCTCGACGCCGGGACGGACGCCGTGCTGGCCACCGCCCGGGCCGTCTACGTGGACGCTCCCCCCGAGCGCAAGGCCGAGCTGAAGCGGCGCTACGACTTCCGCATCGTGCCCGCGCCCGGGCCCGTCGCAGGGCCGCGTGTCCGGCCCTGGCCCGCCAGCGGCAGCACGAACCGATGACCAGTCTCGTCAGCGAGCGTGCCATGGCGGACGTCGCTGCGCGGCTTCCCGCGGCGCGGGCGCTCGCCGGGCGCGTCGCCGCCCTGGTGGATCGGCCCGAGGAGTTCGTCGCCGAGCTCGACCGCGGGTACCAGGCCCTCGCCGATGCCGGGTACCTCTCGACACTGCGGCAGATGACGCCCGGCCTCCACGTGGCCTACGGGATCCGCACGCCCCTCGCGGCGCCCATCCACGCTCGTGTCCGGTCCGCCTGTCGCCGTCGTCCCGACGTCGCGCTCTGGCTGGCCGACCGCGTGGAGCGGGACCCGCACCTCGAGGTGCGCAACCTTGCCTGCACCCTGCTCCGGCTGTCGCTGGAGCACGACCCCGAGCGCAGCTGGCAGCTGATCCGCCGCATGGCCCGCCACGCGGACAACTGGATCGCCGTCGATACGCTCGCAGGCGTGGCAGCGTTGGGGATCCTGCTGGAGCCGTACCGCTGGGCCGAGCTCGAGCAGCTCGTCTTCTCGCCCTCCCCGTGGGAACGCCGGCTCGTCGGGTCCACGGTGGCCAGCCTGCCGTTCGAGGTCGTCCCGGCAGACCGGCACCGACTGGCCGACGGCCCCGCACTCGAGCTCATCGGCCAGCTCCTGGGCGACGCTGACACGAACGTCCAGAAAGCGCTCTCCTGGGCGCTCCGCTCCTGGGCACGCGTGGATTGGGAGGCGGTGGCGCAGTTCCTCGATCACGAAGCCACCCGCGCCTCGACGACCCGCGACGGGCACCGGGCCTGGGTGATCCGCGATGCGGTCGGCGGAGTCGATCCCGCCACGGCCCAGGCCGTCAGGGCGCGACTCGCGGGCATCCGCCGGATCCCCCATCACGCCTCGACGAGCGTCGCGGCCAGGACCGCCGCGGCGTTCTCGGACCTCATGATCGCCAGCCCCGCGGCCCCGGTCGCGCCCGCAGGCGCCGATGCTCGCACGGCCGCGGACGCTCGCACAGGTGCCGACGTTCGCACGGGTGCGGATGCTCGCGCGGCTGCGGACGCTCCGGCAGGTGCGGACACTCGCCCAGGTGCCGACGCTCGCGCCGGCGCGCCGGCAAGGACCGGGCCCGGGCCCGAGAAGAGGAGACGCACGGAGTGACCGAGGAACAGGGTCGCGTCCTCCCCGTCCGCATCGAGGACGAGATGCGGCAGGCATACCTCGACTACGCGATGAGCGTCATCGTGAGCCGGGCCCTGCCCGACGTGCGCGACGGGCTCAAGCCCGTGCAGCGACGGATCCTCTACACGATGCACGAGATGGGCCTGACGTCGGCCGCCGGGTACCGCAAGTGCGCCGCGATCGTCGGCGACGTCATGGGCAAGTACCACCCGCACGGGGACGTCTCCATCTACGACGCGCTGGTGCGCCTGGCCCAGGACTTCTCGATGCGCTACCCGCTGATCGACGGGCAGGGCAACTTCGGCTCGGTGGACGGCGACCCGGCCGCGGCGATGCGCTACACCGAGGCCCGCATGACGGCGATCGCGGCCGAGATGCTCGCGGACATCGAGAAGGACACCGTCGACTTCGAGGACAACTACGACGGCACCAAGCGCCAGCCAACGGTCCTGCCGGGCAAGCTGCCCAACCTGCTGGTCAACGGGTCGGCCGGCATCGCCGTCGGGATGGCGACCAACATCCCTCCGCACAACCTGGGGGAGGTGGCCGCGGCCACCATCGCGCTGATCGAGAACCCGGACCTCACCGCGGACGACCTCTGCGAGTACGTCAAGGGTCCCGATTTCCCCACCGGCGCCACGATCTTCCGCTACGAGCAGCAGCGCAACGCGCTCACCGGCCAGCAGGAGCGGATCGACGCGATCCGCCAGATGTACGCCAACGGTCGCGGGCGCGTGGTCATGCGCGCCGTCTGTGCCTTCGAGGAGACGCGGGGCAACCGCGTCGCCATCGTGGTGACGGAGCTGCCCTACCAGGTCAACAAGGCGCAGCTGGTGGAGAAGATCGCGGAGCTGGTCGGGGCCCGGAAGCTCGAGGGGATCGCCGACCTGCGCGACGAGTCGGACCGGGACGGGATGCGCCTGGTCATCGAGTGCAAGCGCGACGCGAACCCGCACAAGGTGCTGAACAACCTGTTCAAGCACACCGCGCTCCAGCTCGCCTTCAACCTGAACATGGTGGCGCTGGTGGACGGACAGCCCCAGACGCTGCCGCTCAAGGCCGTCATCCAGCACTACATCGACTACCGGCGGGTCGTCGTTCGCCGGCGCACGGAGTACGACCTCGCGCGGGCCCGCGAGCGCGCCCACATCCTGGAGGGCCTGAAGAAGGCACTCGACAACCTCGACGCCGTCATCCGCACCATCCGCGAGTCGAAGGACGTCGACACGGCCCGGCAGAACCTGATGAGCGGCTTCGACCTCTCGGACGTGCAGGCCCAGGCGATCCTGGACATGCGCCTGGCACGCCTGGCGGCCCTGGAGCGGCAGAAGATCGAGGACGAGTACCGGCAGGTCATCGAGCTGATCGGGGAGCTGGAGGACATCCTGGCCAACCCCCGCCGGATCGACGAGCTGATCAAGGAGGAGCTGCGCACGCTCCGCTCGAAGTACTCGGGCCAGCGGCGCACCCGGATCGCGGACGACGCCTCGCGGGAGATGACCGACGAGGACCTGATCGCGGACGAGGACGTGGTCATCACGATCAGCGGGCGCGGCTACATCAAGCGGCAGCCGCTTGCGACGTACCGCCGGCAGGCGCGGGGCGGCAAGGGGATCATCGGCGCCCGCACCGTGGAGGAGGACGCGCTCGAGCACCTGCTCGTGGCCAACACCCACGACTGGGCGCTCTTCTTCACCAACCGGGGGCGCGTCTTCAGCTCCAAGGTCCACCAGATCCCGGACGCCAGCCGGACCGCCAAGGGGATCCCGATCATCAACCTCGAGGGCGTCCAGGTCGAGCCGGGCGAGGTGCCCACGGCCACCATCACGCTGCCCAACTTCGAGAAGGGGCACAACCTGGTGATGGCCACTCGCCAGGGCGTGATCAAGAAGACCGCCATCGAGCAGTTCGAGAAGGTCCGCTCGTCGGGGATCCGGGCGATCACGGTGAACGAAGGGGACGATCTGGCGTGGGTCGAGGTCTCGTCGGGCCGCGACGACGTCGTCCTCGCCACCGCGGAAGGCCGGATCGCGCGCTTCAACGAGGACGAGGTGCGCGCCATGGGGCGCGATGCGGCGGGGGTCATCGGGATCCGGCTCTCCCGGCCCGGTGACCACGTGGTGGCCATGAGCGTGGTGCGGCCCGAGGCGGACCTGCTCGTGCTGACCGAGACGGGCTACGGCAAGCGGGTGCGGCTCTCCGAGTTCCGAACCATGCACCGGGGTAGCCAGGGCGTCCGGCTGATCTCGCTCGAAGGGCGCAAGACCGGGCGCGTGGCGGCCGTGGCGCTCGTGACGGAGGCGGACGAGGAGCTGCTGCTGATCAGCGCCGGCGGCCAGGTGGTCCGGACCGACGTCAAGACCATCAACCGCTACTCCTCCGCCGCCCGTGGCGTCATCGTCATGCGCCTCAACGAGGGCGACCAGGTCGCGGGGATCGCGGTCTTCCGCGCCGGGCTGGCGGAACACCGGGCCTTGGGCGACAATGGCGACGCCCGGC
>JAKAHX010000270.1 GCA_021814735.1 Chloroflexota bacterium
CGGACGCCCGCCGATTCCAGTGCCGAGACACGCGCGGCGCCCCGCTCGGCCGAGCGGCCCAGCACGGCCACCGCCGCGCCCGCCTCTCCCAGTCCCTGGGCCAGCGCGCCGCCGAGCACGCCCGTGCCGCCGATGACCGCGGCCACGGAGCCGGTAAGGTCGAAGCGGTCCATGCGGGACCCTCCTGGTTGCGTCGACATGGTGGCCTACCCGGGCTCCGACGGGTCGGTGGCGGCCACGGCGCGCAGGGCCGCCTGCTGGAACCGCATCTGTTCCCTCAGCACGTCGAACGCCCGGTGGTGCCGCGCGTAGAAGGGCCGATCCGTCCCGGGGGCGTGGACGGTCCCCGGCTCCGCCGGTGCGACGCCGGTGGCGGGGAGGCGGTCGAGCGCGCGGAGCCCCAGGAGCGCGGCGCCGACGGCCGACGCGTCGGCGGCCTCCACGGGCATCAGTGGGACACCGAGCACGTCGGCCAGGATCTGGCCCCACAGCGGCGTCCTGGTGATGCCGCCCGTCAGCCGTGTGACCTCGCCAGCCGCCGAGGGAGCCGGGAGCGCCTGCCAGACGTCGGCCAGGCAGTGGGCGACGCCCTCCAGGGCCGCGCGCGCCACGTGGGCCCGGCCGTGCCCGAGCCGGAGCCCGTAGAGCATCGCGGGGTCGTCCGGGGTCCAGGACGGGCTCCGCTCGCCGGTCAGGTAGGGGAGGAGGAACACGCCGTCCGCGCCGGCCGGCACGCGCGCGGCGTCCAGGGCGAGCCGGGCGAATCCCGCCGCCGGGTCGAGCTCCGGGTAGAGGAGCGCGCGTACCCAGTCCAACACCAGGCCGCCGTTGTTGATGGCGCCGCCGATCAGCCAGTGGCCCTCGTCCACCACGTAGCACCACGTCCGCTCGGACGGGTCGACCCAGGGCCGGGAGACCATCTGGCGCACGGCCCCGCTGGTCCCAACGGTGACGACGGCGTGCCCGGGCGTGGCAATGCCGGTCCCGAGGTTCGCCATCGCGCCGTCGCTGCTGCCCACGATCACCGGGAGACCGGCCGGCAGCCCGGTCGTCGAGGCTACCTCGGGTCGGAGCCCGCCCACGACCGACGCGGACGGCACGAGCGGCGGCAGTTGTCCGGGCCGGACGCGGGCCACGCCGAGGGCCTCGGGGTCCCAGGTGAGTGTCCGGATGTCGAGCAGGCCGGTGGTGGACGCGAGGCCGACGTCGGTCGCCCAGGCGCCGGTGAGCGCATGCAGCACCCAGTCCTTGAGGCCGACGTAGCAGGCGGTCCGGCGGGCGACGTCCGGTGCGGCCTCGGCCCACCAGCGGAGCCGGACGGGATGGTACGTCGACCGGACCGGGCAGCCGGTGCGCGCGTACAGGCTCGGCACGTCCACCTCGGCCCGGACGGTCGCCTCCAGGCCTGCCGAGCGGTTGTCGGCCCAGGTCATCGCCGGCGCGAGTGGAGCACCGTCGGCATCCACGGGCAGGCAGCTGTGCATCGCCCCGCTGAGGGCGACCCCCGCCGGCGCCACCGGGGCTGTCGCGGCCACCGCGCGCAGCACCCGGACGGCCGCGTCGCCGATCGCCTGCACGTCCTGCTCGGCCCACCCCGGGCGCGGAACGCGCAGCGGGTAGGCCTCGCTGGCCGAGGCCACCGGGCGGCCGTCGCCGTCGATGACCACCGCCTTGCAGCTGGTCGTCCCGAGGTCCAGGCCGATCACGCCGCACCGTCCAGGCGGTACGCCTGCCGCGCGAGGCGCTCCGCGAGATCGACGGCCATCTCGGAGGCGGTCGCCTCGTCGACCACGTGGCGCACCACGAGCCCCGCGAGCCAGCCGGCCGTTGCCCGGCGCCAGACGTCGTGGCGTGCCGGGATCGAGCAGAACGCCCGCGTGTCGTCGTTGAACCCGGCCAGGTTGGCCAGGCCGGCGGTCTCCACCACCCGATCGAGGTACCGGACGATCCCGTTGAGCGAGTCGTGGAACCACCAGGGCGGCCCCAGGCGCAGCGCGGGATAGTGGCCCGCCATCGGCGCGAGCTCCCGCGCGTACGTCGATTCGTCGAGCGTGAAGAGGACCAGGCGGAGCCGCCTGTCGTTGCCGAACCGCTCGAGGAGCGGGCGCAGGTTCCGGGTGAACTCCGAGGCGACGGGAATGTCGGCCCCCATGTCCGGGCCGAACCGTTCGAAGAGCGGGGCGTTGTGGTTCCGCAACGCCCCGACGTGCAGCTGCATGACGAGGCCGTCCTCGACGCTCATCCGGGCAGACTCGATCAGCAGGTGGCCGGCGAACCGTCGAGCGTCATCCGCCGAGGCGCGACCGCGCAGGGCTCGCGCCAGGATCGCGTCGGCCTCGGATGGCTCGAGCGACCCCGTGTACGCCGTCTCGACGCCATGATCGGCGGCCACGGCTCCCATCGAGCGAAAGTACGTGCGCCGCTCCTCGAGCGCCCCGACGAGTCCGGCCGTGGTCGTGATCTCGCGCCCGACGGCCGCGGAGAGCGCGTCCAGGTGATCGTGCCAGCCGGGGGCGAGGAGATTGACGACCCCGTCGGGCCGGAAGGTCGGCCGGACGTCCCCGCGCCAGCCCGAGGCGCGGATCGCGCGGTGGGCGTCGAGCGGGTCGGCGGCGTCGTCGGTGGTGCACAGTGTCGCGATCCGGAAGCGTTCGAAGAGCGCGCGGGGCCGGAACGCGGGCTCGCGGAGCCGCGCCGCGATCTCGTCGTAGATCGCCTGGGCGTTGTCGCTGCCGAGCGGCGCTCCGATGCCGAACACCTCCACGAGCTCGTGCGCGAACCAGGCCGCCGACGGCGTGCCGCGGAAGAGCGCCTGGTGGTCCGCGAAGAGCTGCCAGGCGCGCCGGTGGTCCGCCTCGGTCGGCGGCGGCGTGCCGGCGGCGCCGCCCGACGCAGGCCGGATCCCGAGCGCCTCCAGCGCGACGCCCTGCGAGTAGAGCATCCGGAAGACGTAGTGGTCGGGGATCACGAAGAGCTCGGTCGGGGTTCCGAACGTGGCGTCCGGGTCGGCGAGCAGGCGCGGGTCCACGTGGCCGTGGGGGCTGACGATGGGCAGGTCCGCCACGCGGGCGTAGAGCGCGCGTGCGATGCGCCGCTGTGCTGGATCCGCCGGGAGGAAACGGTCGGCGGCGAGCGGTGGCGACGGTGGAAGGGTCATGCCTCAGGGCAGCTTAGCGGATGCGCGGCGCGCGACTGCGCCGAGCCCGCGCGAGCAGGACCGGACCCCCGGCCTAGTAGACCGAGTACCGCTCGGGTGCGGTCCAGTAGCTGTTCGCGTTCGTGCCGGTGGGGTCCGCGACTGCGCGTACGTACCACGGCCCGCGCGTGCTGAACGTCCAGGTCCAGCTCGCCCGCCCGCTGGCGTCCGCGTACACGTCCCGCTTGGTCACGAAGACCCAGTGCCCGGCGAGCTGTCGCCAGAACTGGAACGTCACCTTGGCCGGCGCGAGCGTGGGCCCGATCGGCCGCACCGTGGCGGTGAACGTGACCTTCGTACCGGCCGGCACGCTCCTGACCTGGCCGAGGCTCGTCGGACGCAGCACGATGAACTGCCGCACCACGACCCGCACCGGGGCGCTGGTGCCCGGCCCCAGGTC
>JAKAHX010000271.1 GCA_021814735.1 Chloroflexota bacterium
ATCCTTGGCGGTCAGCATCAGGATCGGCACGTCCGAGTCGCGGCGGATCGCACTGCATACGTCCAGCCCGGAGACCTCCGGCAGCATCACGTCCAGCACGACCAGGTCCGGCCGCTCCTCCGCGAAGCGGGCCAGCGCCTCGCGACCGTCGGCGGCCGTGACGACGCGGTACCCGTCTCGGACGAGGTTGTACTCGAGCGTCTCGCGCAGGATGGACTCGTCGTCGACGACGAGCAGCGTGCGGGCCACGACGAGATGGTATCGCGTGCCGCGGGCGATCCGCGACGGTGCACCCTGGGATGTGCGGCGGTCAGTTGCCGGCGACGAGGTCCGCCAGCCGCTCCCGCCAGGAGGCGCCGCTCGCCGCGACCGCCAGGATCGCCCCTTCGCGGATGCTCGCGATCGACACGGCCGCGCTTCGCAGGCCGTACCGGTCGAGGAACGCCTCCACCAGTGCCGCGCCGCCGGGCAGTATCCGCGCGCGCTCCGGGCGGATCGCGCACCGGACCGCCAGATCCGCGGACGGCTCGGCGAGCAGCGCCTCCATGGCCACGCGGAGCCGCCGCCGGTCCACGACCCTGAGCGCGCGGCCGGGCGCCGCCACGCGGAGCAGGTTCGTCGCCGTGCCGCCCACCAGGATGGCCCGCGCGGGGCGCAGGTCCGGGGCACTCGCCAGGTGCCGCCGCGCCTCTGCGCGCAGCCCCTCGAGCTCGTCCGGGGTTGGCGGGTCATGCCGCGCCACCTGCCGGGTCAGACTTGCCGCGCCGAGCCGGAGCGCGTGTGCCCGGGGCGCCTCCCGCGGCGCGGCCAGCACGTACTCGGACGAGCCGCCGCCGATGTCCACCACGAGCGTGGGCGCCGCCGCGGGCCGGCCCCCCAGCACGGCGAGCAGCGAGAGGAGCGCCTCCTCCTCGTGGGTGAGCCGGAGCAGCGGAAGTCCGGTGGCGGCATGCACCTCGGCGCTCACGGAATGCCCGTTGCCGGCGCGGCGGAGCGGTTCCGTGCCCACCAGCGTCACCTGGCCCGCGCCGAGCGCCCTCGCGGTGCCCACGAACCCGCGGAGCGTGGCAATCAGCTCGCCAAGGCTCGCCGCCGGGAGGTGCCCGCTGGCGTCCAGCGCCGCGCCGAGCTGGAGGAGGGCGCTCTCGTCGGCAAGGGTCCGCAGCCGGCTCCCGGACACCGCCGCGACGGTCAGGTGAACGCTCGTGCTGCCGACGGCGATGGCTGCGAGCCGCCTGCCGCGGGCGTGCACGACGGAAGCCCCGGTATCCGTGACCGGACCCTGCGGGTGCGCCGCGACACCGCCCGCCTGCGTCGATGAGCCGTGCCCGAGGGCCATGAGACCCTGCGTGTGCGCCACTGGACCTCCTCGCGGCACATCGTCCCAGATCAGCCCGCCGCGTGCGACCTGCCGCCCGGCGCGACGCGGACGACACACCAGTCCGGCGACGGTGGACCGCCGGGGACGGCGTGTGCTGCCGCGGCGCCGACGCGGTCGAGACCGGGCCGCCGGAATTTACGCCGACATTACGCCCGCCGAATGGCCGATTCACCGGGGTCGGTCAGAGTCGCGTCGTACTCAGCCGGCATGGGCCGGACGAGGTCCGGTACCGGAACGTCCCCGGACGGAAGCGCCACGCACGCGAGCGGCGCGCGCCGGCAGGCCGCCGATGCGGGCCAGACCGTCCGAACTCGAGGAGGAACACGTGACCATCCAAAGCCGCGCCAGGTGGGGCGCCCTCGCGCTCGTCGCGGCGCTGGGTTTCGGCGCCTGCTCGGCGTCCGCCACCCAGGCTCCTGGCGCATCGGCCGCTGCGGCCGGCACCCAGGCGAGCTCCGCTGCGGTGGACTACAGCGGCGTCAACCCGCCGACCACCATCGGCAAGAACGACAAGGCCCAGGTGACCGGCGCCGGCTCCACCGCCATCTACCCGTGGCTGAGCGCGGTTGCCCAGATCTACCAGCAGCAGGTTGCCCCCGGCGTCTCCGTCAACTACCAGGCCATCGGCTCCGGCGGCGGCATCGCGCAGTTCCAGGCCAAGACGGTCGACTTCGGGGCCTCGGACATCTACCTGAGCGACCAGCAGATGCAGCAGATCGGCGTCCCGGTCCTCAACATCCCGATGATCCACTGGGCCGCCGCGATGACCTACAACCTCCCGAACGTCACCGGCGAGGTGCGCTTCAGCCCGGACACCATCGCGGGCATCTACCTGGGCAAGATCACCAACTGGGACGATCCCGCCCTGGCTGCCGACAACCCCGGCCTCAAGCTCCCCAACCTGGCCATCACCGTGGCACACCGCAGTGACGGCTCCGGGACCACCATGAACTTCACCAGCTTTCTCTCGGACACCAACGCCGCCTGGAAGAGCCAGGTCGGAGCGGGCCTCTCGGTCAACTGGCCGGTGGGCGCGGGGGGCAAGGGGAGCGCGGGCGTGACCGCGATCGTCAAGCAGACCCCGGGCGCCATCGGGTACGTCGAGCTCTCCTACGCCCTGCAGAACAACCTGCCGGTCGGGCTCGTGAAGAACGCGGCCGGCAACTTCGTCAAGCCCACCCTCGCCTCCACCACCGACGCCGTCGCGGCCGCAGTGCCGAACGCGCCGGCGGACCTGCGTTTCCTCATCGTCAACCCGCCTGCCTCGTCGCCGAACGCCTACCCCATCGGGGCGAGCACCTGGGTCCTCCTGTACAAGGACTACCCGGCCAGCAAGGCGACCGAGGTGAAGGCGATGATCGACTTCCTCTGGTGGGCCATCCACAACGGCCAGAACTACGCGGCCCAGGTCGACTACTCCGCCATGGCCCCGGGACTCGTGGCCAAGGTGGAGACGGCCCTGAAGAGCGTCACCGTCGGCGGGCAGCCCGTCCTTCCGTGACGTCCGGTCGCCGCACCGCGTCCTCCAGCCTCCCCCACGGGTACCGTGCGGGGAGGCTGGGCCCGGTCCGCGCCGCCGGCGATGCACGGCGCCCGCGGCGTAGGCTTGCGGCCATGCCGGACCAGCCGTCCCTGCGCACACCGCAGCCTGCCCTGCCGGGTCTCCCGGCGTCACCGGACGTCGGCCGCCCATGACCGCCGCCGAGTTCGAGCCGGGACAGGTCCAGCGGGTCCTGGCCAGGCATCGCCCGCGCCTGGGCGAACCCGTCTTCCGCGGCCTCGTGGTCGCGGCGTCGCTGACGGTCCTGCTGGTCATCGCCGGCCTGATCCTGGTGATTGCCGGCCAGTCGATCGAGGGGATCCGCCACAACGGGCTGGCCTTCCTCTGGGGGACCACCTGGGACCCCGTCCACAGCGTCTTCGGCGCCCTGCCGTTCCTCTACGGGACGCTCCTCACCTCGTTCACCGCGCTGATCCTGGCCATGCTGATCGGGGTGGGCGTGGCGCTCTTCCTGGTGGAGATGGCGCCGCCGTGGCTCGCGGGGCCGCTCGGCTTCATGACCGAGATGCTGGCCGCCATCCCCAGCGTGGTCTACGGCCTGTGGGGGATCTTCGTCCTGGCACCCTGGCTGCGCGACTTCGTCGAGATGCCGCTGCACGACGTCCTGGGGTGGC
>JAKAHX010000272.1 GCA_021814735.1 Chloroflexota bacterium
CGGAGCCTCACCGTCACACGGACGGGCCGCCCAGACGGGGGTGTGACATGGCGAAGCGATGGCTCATCGGGATCCTGCCGATCCTGGCGGTCGCCGCGTTCGCGGGATCCGCGGCGGCTGGCCCGCTCTCGGGTGACCTCGATCAGCTCAAGGACCAGGACCGGGACCAGGTCCAGCTGCAGGACCCGGACCAGATCCGTCTTCACGACGGCAGCTCGTCCGTGACGCTCACGGTGGCGACGAGCGGCGACCAGGTGCGCGACCGCGGCGCGAGCTGCGTCCCGGACTGCGACGGGATCCCGGACCAGGACCGCGACCAGACGCGTGACCGGGACCGGATCCACCTGGACGATGCGGCGACCAGCAGGCTGACGGTGGCGACGAGCGGCGACCAGACGCGCCTGCGCGAGCGGGATCGCGACCAGACCTGCGAGCCCGCCGGGACCCAGGCACCGGCTCAGACCCAGGCACCGGCTCAGACCCAGGTCCAGGAGCAGGTGCGCACCCAGGCGCGGCAGCAGGTCCAGGCCGGTAATGGCTCCGGCGCCCAGGTGCAGCAGCAGGAGCAGGTCCAGGAGCAGCAACAGACCCAGACCCAGGCGCAGGTCCAGAGCCGGGTGCAGGAGCAAGGCCAGGCGCAGGAGCCGGTTCAGACCCAGGTGCAGCAGCAGACCCAGGCCCAGACGCAGGTCCAGGCACAGCAGCAGGTCCAGGCCGGTGACGGCTCCGGTGTCCAGGTGCAGCAGCAGGAGCAGGTCCAGGAGCAGCAACAGACCCAGGCCCAGGCCGGTACGGGCCAGGGCGGACCAGGGGGAGGACGCTAGCCGCCCGGCGAGGGAACACCGATCCCCCCTCCCTTCGGCCGTGCCACCGATCGCGATCGGTGGCACGGCCCTTTTCGTGCCGGTCGGACCTGAGACGCCGGGGCCCGCTGCTCTAGGCTCAGGACCTCGGTAGGTCTGCGTGCCGAGCCCCGCCCAAGGGCTGGAACTCCGTGAGCCTTCGACTTCGACTCGTGCTCATGTTCGCGTCCGTGGCCGCCGCCACGGCGCTCGCGATGGTGATCGCCACGCCGGCGGTCATCCGGTACGAATTCGAGCAGATCGAAGGCCCCCTCTCCCCCGCCCCGACGGCGAGCGCACCGGCGCCGGCCGCTCCGGCGTCGGTGGGTCCATCGCAGCCAGGCCCGTCCGCCGCACCGACCTTGCGGGTTCCGACCGATGGACCCACGGGATCGCGCACCTTCCCGCCGGACGGCGCGACGGCACCGGTCGCCAGCCGGCCCGGCCAGGCTGCCAGCCCCTCCCCCGCTGCGCCAAGCACTCCCCAGCCCTCGCCGACGCCACGCGCGTCGCCGACCTCCGCCCCTCTCCCGCACCCGACCGCTACCCGGCGACCGTCGCCCACGCCAGGGCCAACGGCGCCACGCACGCCGTCGCCGTCTCCGTCCGGGTCCGGCCAGGGTGGCCCCACGGGCTCGCCGCGGCCCTCCTCCAGTCCACCGGGTGGCCCGAATCCATCGCCCGGGCCATCCGGCACGCCGGGCCACACGCCCTCCCCCGGTCCGGCCGGCGGGGGCGCGGCCGGCGCCGGGAGCCCGGCTTCGCCAAGCCCGGCCGGAGCCGCCTCCCAGGACTTCCCGGGGACCCCGGCGGCGGGCGCACGCACCGGGATCGTGCGCGCCGTGGTCGCGCGTCCGTACACGGACCCCACCGCACCCGGGATCGACGCCGCAGACGCCCACGCGCCGAGCGCGCGAACCGTGGCGGACGGCCTGGCGGCCGACGAGGTCTCCGCGGCACCACCGTCGCCGCCCATCTCCCCCTCCCTGCCGCCCGACATCCGGCTCCGCTGGGTCGAGTTCGAGCGCGCCACCAGTACGACCCTGGTGCTCATCGCGATAGGAGCGGTCCTGGCCGCCTCCCTGCTCGGCTTCCTGCTGGCCAACCGTCTGCTCCAGCCGCTCCGTCGCCTCGAACAGGCGGCTGCCGCGGTCGCGGGCGGCGACCTGTCGAGGCGGTCCGGGCTGGGAGACCGCCGGGACGAGGTCGGCGAGCTCGGCCGCTCGTTCGACACCATGGCCATGGCCCTGCAGGCGTCGGACGAACAGCGGCGCCGGTTCCTGCAGGACGTGGTCCACGAGCTGCGCACGCCCCTGACGGTGATCGACGCGACGTCGAACGCCATGCTGGATGGCGTGTACCCGATGGAGCCTGCCCACCTCGAGACGATCCGCGAACAGGCACACCTGCTCGCGCGCATCGTCGAGGACCTGCGGACCCTGAACCTGGCGGAGATCGGCAAGCTGCCGCTCTCGTCGGACGCGGTGGATGCGGCGACGCTCCTGGCCACCACCGTGGACGCCTTCCAGGCGCGCGCCAGCGCGGCGGACCGCCGGATCGTGCAGGAGTCGGAGCCAGGCCTGCTGGTGCTGGGCGACGAGGACCGGCTGCGGCAGGTGCTGGCCGCGCTCGTGGACAACGCCCTGCGACACGCGCCCCCGGGCGGTGAGGTCCGGCTGCGAGCCCGCCGAGCGGACACGATGGTGCAGTTCGAGGTCGAGGACACCGGCCCGGGCGTGGCGCCAGGTGACCTCGGCCGCGTCTTCGAGCGCTTCTACGAGGCCGACCCCGCCCGGGATCGCGCGGCGGGGCACTCGGGGCTTGGTCTCGCGATCGTCAAGGCACTGGTCGAGGCGCACGGCGGCCGCGTCGGGGTCGAGAACGTACCCGGCTCAGGCGCGCGCTTCTGGTTCCAGCTGCCGACTGCCGCCGAGCCTGTCAGCGCCCTGGCCGGCCGCCCCGAAACCGCCTGAGCTGCACCGGGTCCACCCGGGCCTGCACGTCAACCCGACAGCGCCAGCCCCACGCCATAGAGCAGCGAGAATGCCAGGGCCAGGCGCGCGGTGTCCCGCAGGACCCGGTTGAGGCGCCGGGGGTCGCCCGGTGCGTGGATGGTCCGCGCCAGGCGCACGGCCACCGGCGTGATCGCCAGGGGCAACAGCAGCGCGGCTCGAGCGCCCGCCACGGCCCCGGCGAGCGGGACGAGACAGGCCACCAGGAGCAGCAGGTCGTACTCGAAGCGGGTGGCCGCCGGTCCCAGGGCCACCGCCAGCGTCCGCTTGCCGGCCGCCCGGTCGGCGTCGATGTCGCGGAGGTTGTTGACCACCAGGATCGCCGTGACCAGCGCACCGACGGGAAACGAGGCGATGACGAACCCCGCCTCCAGGCGACCAGCCTGCAGGAACGCCGTGCCGCTCACCGCCACCAGCCCGAAGAAGACGAAGACGAACGGCTCACCCAGGGCGTGGTACCCGTACGGCCAGGGGCCTCCCGTATACGCGAGCAGCGCCACCATCGCCAGCGCACCCGTCGCCAGCACGCCGGGCCCACCGATCGCCGCGAGCCCCAACCCGGCGACGCCCGCCGCGCCGAGCGTCACCGCGATGGCGGCCTCGAGTTGCCGGATCGTGACCAGCCCGGCCGCCGCGACGCGGACCGGGCCCAGGCGATCCGGTCGGTCGGCGCCATGGCGGTAGTCGGAAAGGTC
>JAKAHX010000273.1 GCA_021814735.1 Chloroflexota bacterium
CCCAGGCACATGGCGGATCGCCTCCTGCTAGTGCTCCACGGTACCGTGCCGCGGCTCGGCGGGCCAGCCCCCGGCTCCGCCGGCAGCCGACGGGTGCTCCGCTCCCCCCGCCAGGCGGACGGCGGCGATGGCCGCCTGCCCGTAGCTGATCCCCCCGTCGTTCACCGGCACGCTGCGGTTGACGAACGGCTCGAACCCGTCCCCCGCGAGCCGGGCGAGCAGCGCGGTGGCCAGCCAGTGGTTCTGGAAGACGCCCCCGGAGAGGCACACCTGCCGCAGCCCGGTGGCCTCCCGCGCGGTGGCGCAGAGTTCGCGTGTCACCTCCGCGATCGTCTCCTGGAACCGGGCGGCCAGCGTCGAGACGGGGATGCCGGACGCACGGCCCTCCAGCAGTCCGACGAGCGTCGGGGCGGGGTCGTAGACCAGCAGCCCGGAACGGCGCGCCAGGCGATACGGCAGTGGCTCCGTGGGTTGTGCGCCGGCCGTCGACGGGACAGGGACCGGACCGCGCGCCGCCGCCTCCACCTCGGCCGCACCAGGGGCGGCACACGCGCGCTCGGGGTCGGTGAGGTCCGCGCGCATCTCGAGCTCGATCGCGGCCTGTGCCTCGTGCTCCACCACGTCGCGGATCCCCAGCAGGCTGCTGACGGCGTCGAACAGGCGGCCGGCGCTCGACGCGAGCGGCGCGTTGAGGCGGCGCGCCACCTGCGCCCGCACGACGTCCACCTCGCGCGGATCGAGCCGGGCGAGGAACGGCTCCGCGAGGCCCGCGGGCACGGCCGACGGCAGGACCGGGACGCCGGTGGGCGCGCCTGCAGCACCGGTGTCCCCGGTACCGGCCCGGAACGGTGGATGCGCATCGGGACGCATGATCTCGCCATCCTGCTCGAGGCCGAAGAGGTATCCGAGGGCCATCCGGTACGGCTTCTTCACGGCCATCGCGCCGCCCGGCATGGGCGCCAGGGCGAACCGGGCGAAGCGACGGTAGCCCGACAGGTCCGCGATCAGCACTTCCCCGCCCCAGAAGGTCCCGTCATCGCCCATCCCCAGGCCGTCGTAGGCGATCCCGATGACCGGCGACGTGAGGCCCGCCTCGGCCGCGCACGAGGCGACGTGGGCGTGGTGGTGCTGGACGCCGATCCGGTGGCCGGCCGGGAAGTGGCGCATCGCGTACTGCGTCGAGAGGTAGGCAGGGTGGAGGTCGTGGACCACCAGTCCGGGCTCGAGCGCCAGGAGCCGCCGCAGGTGCGCCAGGTTCTGCTCGAACGCGTGGAACGTGCGCATGTCCTCGAGGTCGCCGGTGTGGGGCGCCACGTAGGCCCGGTCGCCCGAGGCGAGGGTGAAGGTGTGCTTCAGCTCGGCACCCACCGCGAGCAGCGGCTCGGGCGCCGCGACGGGCAGGTCGAGGGGGTCGGGCGCGTAGCCCCGCCCGCGGCGGATGATCGACTCGCGTCCGGCGACCACGCGGGTGACCGAGTCGTCGTACCGGGCGCGGATCTCGCGGTCGTGGAGGAGAAACGCGTCGGCGATCCCGCCGAGGCGCGTCAGTGCATCGTCGTCGTCGGTGGCGAGCGGCTCGTCCGAGAGGTTCCCGCTGGTCAGCACGATCGGCCGGCGGAAGCCGTCGAGCAGCAGGTGATGCAACGGGGTATACGGGAGGAAGAGGCCCACGCGGCGGTCACCGTTGACCACGCCCTCCGCCAGCGGCCGCCCCGCGGGGGCGTCCGCCGTGGCCGGGCCGTCCGCCGCGCTGTCGTCGGAACGCGCGACCAGCACGATGGGGCGCGCCGGGGAGGTGAGCAGCGCGGCCTCGTCGTCGCTGACGCGCGCGAGGCGCCGCGCGGCGTCCAGGTCGCGGACCATGACCGCGAACGGCTTGGACCACCGCCGCTTCCGGTCGCGCAACCGTGCCACGGCCGCCGGGTCCGTGGCGTCACAGGCCAGGTGGTAGCCCCCAAGGCCCTTGACGGCCACGATCCGCCCGGCCGCGAGGTCCGCGATCGCCGCCTGCAGCGCCGCCTCCCGGGTCTCGCGGGCGGCCGCGTCGCCCGGCCGACGGTACGCGAGCTGAGGCCCACAGGCGGGACAGGCCACGGGCTCGGCATGAAAGCGCCGGTCGCCGGGGTCGCGGTACTCGCGCTCGCACGCAGGGCAGAGCGGGAAGTCACGCATCGACGTGCGAGCCCGGTCGTACGGGAGGTCCTCGATGATGGTGGCGCGCGGCCCGCAGTTGGTGCAGTTGATGAACGGGTAGCGGTAACGCCGGTCGGCCGGGTCGAAGAGTTCGCGCAGGCAGTCGTCGCAGGTCGCGATGTCCGGCGGAAAGAGCCGCGCGCCCGAGGCGACGGACACGCTCTCCAGGATCCGGAACCCGCTCCCCGGCGCTGGCGCGCGCTCCGGCTCGAGGACGTCCATCTCGACCGACTCCACCCGGGCTCGCGGCGGGGCCTCCGCGCGCAGCCGGCGGACGAACCCGTCGATCGCCGAGGGTTCGCCGGCGACCTCGATCTCCACCCGGCCGGCCGCGTTGCGCACCCGGCCGTCGAGCGCCATCTCGCGGCCCAGGCGGTAGACGAAGGGCCGGAACCCGACGGCCTGGACGATCCCCGATACCTCGAGGCGCCGGGCGACCCGCCCGACGCCGGCGGGATCGGCGCCGCCGTGGAGCTGCCACGCGACCTGCCGCGCGACCGCCGCCGCGACGGGGAGCGCGGCGGCCACCCGCTCGGTCAACTCGAGCCCCACGTCGATCTCGCCCGGCTGGATCCCCACCAGCGCCACGCGCCCAGGCAACCGTCCGGAGAGGCGCGCGGCCGCGAGCAGGTCCCCCACGCCGACCTGGTGCGGCGAGACATGCCCGGAGAGGGCCACGTGCAGCTCGTCATCGCGCAGGACGGCCACGTCCCCGGGCGATCGACGCAGCTCGACGGCGTCGATCAGCACCACGGCACGAGCGTCCTCGATCATCGGGAGCAGGTCCAGCCCCAGGGTGCCGCCGTCGACCACCCGCGTCCGCGGGGGGAGCGGGGCACGACCGTCGCCCGCGGCCGCGGAGACGAGCTCGGCGGCGCGGACGCCCGCCCCATCGTCGCGCATCACGATGTTGCCGATCCCCAGGATCAGCAGGTCGCCGTCGGAACGCGTCACCGGTCGGGCACCCCGGGGGCAACGCCCGCGACGAGCCAGACGGCCGCGGGGCGCCCGGCCGCCGACCCGTATCTACCGAACCTGCTGGCCATGCGATCTCCGTGCTCGAGGCGGCCTACGCAGAACGCCGAGTGGGCACGGTGGACCGTCCGACCCAGATAACCGCGACCTCGCGGCCGAAACCAGAGCAATCTGGCCCGCGATCCATGGGCGTTCCTGCTGGGGCCATGCCACCGACGCCATCGAAATGTGTTAGCGAATTGATACATGAACGGACCTGTCGTGTGCTGCCCCGCGACAGGCAGCCGCAGCACCCTGCGGACCATCCATGCTGCAGCTGGGAGGGTGAGATGCAAGCGCGGAATGGAGTCCTGCTCCTGCTCCTGATCCCGTTCGTCGC
>JAKAHX010000274.1 GCA_021814735.1 Chloroflexota bacterium
GGCAGCCGCTGCTGGAAGGCAAGTCGATGTCGATCGTGATCGCGTCGACCCACAAACCGAAGGCGCAGGCCGGCCAGGCACCGGAGTCCAGGACCGGGACACCGGCGGCCGGGCCGACACCGCCCGAACCGGCGGCACCCGCGCCCGCCGTCGGCGCAGCTGCCGGCGACAAACCCGCAGGAACCGGCGGCGCAACGACACCGGGCGCCGCAACCGCGACCATCACGCGCAGCACCACGGGCCGCGCGCCATCGGCCCGGACCTCGACCGCGAGGCCGGCCGTGGCGGACCGCCCCGCCGAGGGGACAGGGCCCGGTTCGGCAGGAGAATGAGCACGTGCCCAAGCTGAAGAGCCACAAGGCGACCCAGAAGCGCTTCGGCGTGACCGGCAACCACCGGGTCATGCGCGTGAAGGCGTGGCGCGGTCACCACCTCGAGATCAAGTCGTCGCGCCGGACCCGGCGCTACGCAGGCAAGGCGATCGTGGAAGGCGCGCACGCCGCCCAGATCCGCCGCCTCCTCCCGTACCTGTAGGAGCCGGAACCCCATGGCACGCGTGAAGCGCGGCGTCACCGCCCACCAGCGACACAAGCGACTCCTCGAGGCCGCCGAGGGCCGTCGCGGCACGCGCTCGCGCCTGATCCGGCCGGCGCACGAGGCGCTCCTCCATGCGATGGCCTACGCGTACGTCGGCCGGAAGCAGCGCAAGCGCCAGATGCGCGCCCTCTGGATCGTCCGACTCAATGCGGCCGCACGCCAGCACGGCCTCACGTACGGCCGGCTGATCAACGGCCTCAAGGCCGCCGGCGTGGCACTGGACCGCAAGGTGCTCGCGGACATCGCCGTCCGCGACGCCGACACCTTCAGCCGCATCGCCGAGATCGCGCGCGCCCGCTGACCGCGGTCCCCGGGAGCGCTGATCCGTGGATCTGGAGACCCTCTCGGCACGCCTGGCGGAGCTCCAGGCCGCGGGCCTGGAGGCGATCGCCTCGGCGACCGATCCTGCGTCGCTGGAGGCCGTCCAGGTCGCCTACCTGGGACGGCGCGGCGAGCTCAAGACGCTGCTCGGCGGGATCGGGGGGCTGCCCGCCGAGGACCGGCCGCGCGTGGGTGCCATCGGCAACCGGGTCCGGGAGGCGCTCGAGGCCGCGCTGCAGGGTCGGCAGGCGGAACTCGACAGCGCAGCGCTGGAGGCGCGCCTCGCCCACGAGGCGGTCGACGTCACGCTGCCCGGGCGCCCCTTCCGGCGTGGATCGCTGCACCCGCTCATCGAGACCAACCGCGAGATCGCACGCATCTTCGGCCAGTTCGGGTTCGTGGTCTACGAGGGGCCGGAGGTCGAGACCGACGTCCGCAACTTCCAGGCGCTCAACATCCCCCCGGACCATCCCGCCCGCGACCTCTGGGACACGCTCTACACGGACGTCCCGGGGCACCTGCTGCGCACGCACACCTCGCCAGGACAGATCCACGTCATGCAGCAGACAGCGCCGCCCATCCGAGCCCTGCTGCCGGGACGCTGCTTCCGCTACGAGGCGGTGGACGCCAGCCATGGCTTCGAGTTCTTCCAGGTCGAGGGGCTCATGGTCGACGAGGGCACCACGATGGCCGACCTGCGCGGGCTGCTCGATGCGTTCGCGCACGCGATGTTCGGCCGCGCCCGCCCCACGCGCTTCCGCCCGGGCTACTACCCGTTCACCGAGCCCTCCGTGGCCTTCGACGTGCAGTGCGTGGTTTGCGATGGCGCCGGGTGCCCCTCCTGCAAGCGGACGGGCTGGATGACGATCCTGGGCGCGGGGATGGTCCACCCGGTCGTGCTGCGGAACGGAGGGCTGGACCCGGAGCGCTACCAGGGATTCGCCTTCGGGCTGGGCACCGACCGCATCGCGATTCTCCGGTACGGGATCAACGACATCCGGATGTTCCTCGAGAACGACCTCCGGTTCCTGGAGCAGTTCTGATGCGCGTGCCGCTCTCCTGGCTGCGGGACTACGTCGACGTCGACCTCGAGGCAGAGGCGCTGGCGGACCGGCTGACCCTGCTCGGGATGGAGGTGCAGGCGATCGAGCGCCGCGGCAGCGACTGGCACCGGGTCGTGGTGGGCGAACTGCTCACGGTGGAGCCGCACCCCGGCTCGGATCACCTGCTCCTGACGACGGTGCGGACCGGGGACGCGGAACCCGTGCTCACCATCCTGACCGGCGCGTCCAACGTGCGTGCCGGGCAGCGTGTCCCGGTCGCGGTCCCGGGCGCGGTGCTGCCTGGCGGTCGCCGGATCGACGTCACCCGGATGGTGGGGATCGAGAGCCAGGGGATGCTCTGCTCGGGCGACGAGCTCGGGCTCACGACGGACGCGGACGGGATCCTCATCCTGCCGGGCGACGCGCCGGTGGGGCGCCGCATGGCCGACGTGTTCGGCGACGTGATCCTCGACGTGGACGTGAAGCCGAACCGCGGCGATGCCCTCTCGCTGGTCGGCCTGGCGCGCGAGGTGGCCGCGGCGACGGGCGCGCGCGTCCGCTGGCCCGAGATCGTGCTGGACGAACAGGGCACCCCCGTCACGGACCATCTCTCCGTGGACGTCACGGACCCGCGGCTCTGTCCACGGTTCGTGGGGCGCTGGGTGGACGGGTTCGTGGTCGGCCCCTCGCCGCTGTCGGTCCAGGCCCGCCTCACGGCGGCCGGCGTGCGGCCCGTCTCGAACGTGGTCGATGCCTCCAACTACGTGATGCTGGAGCTGGGGAAGCCCACGCACACCTTCGACGCCGCGGCGATCGCCGATGGCCGGATCGTCGTGCGCCCGGCGCGCGCCGGGGAGCGCCTGGAGACCCTGGATCACGTCACCCGGGACCTCTCCCCGGAGGCACTGGTGATCGCCGACGCGCGAGGTCCGCTGGGGCTCGCCGGTGTCATGGGCGGCGCGCAGAGCGAGGTCGGGGAGACCACCACCGCGATCGTGATCGAGTCGGCCGTCTTCGATCCGGTCAGCATCCGGCGCACGGCTCGCCGGTTCGCGCTGCAGAGCGAGGCAAGCCTGCGGTTCGAGAAGGGCCAGGAGACACGGCTGGCGCGGATCGGCGCCGACAGGGTGGCCCAGCTGGTGGTGGCCTGGGCCGGTGGACGGGTGGCCCCCGGCCGCGTGGACACGGCCCCCGTGGAGCCGACACCATCCCGCCTGCCCTTCCGGCCGTCGCGCGTGACGCGCCTGCTCGGCGCCCCCATCGACGCTGAGGAGATGCGCGACCTGCTGGAGCGGGTGGAGGTCCGCACCGAGCCTGCTCGCCCCGGCGACGAGGTCCCCATCGCGATCGGCGCGCCGGGGATCCGTCTCGACGAGGAGACCGCCCGGGACGCGCTGGTGGCCGTCGTGCCGACGCACCGGCGGGACCTGGAGATCGAGGCCGACGTGGCCGAGGAGGTCGCCCGCATCCGTGGCTACGACTGGATCCCGGGCCGCCTGCCCCGGACCCCCATGCCGGTCTACCGCCCCGATCCCCGCCGCGCGGTGGACGCCGTCCGTGACGCGCTGGCGGGCCGCGGACTGAAC
>JAKAHX010000275.1 GCA_021814735.1 Chloroflexota bacterium
ACGACGGCGCGGCGATCGGCCGGTCCCTCGACGCGGGCGCGCTCGGCATCATCGTGCCGATGGTCGACACGCCCGAGGAGGCCGCGGCCGCGGTCTCCTGGTGCCGCTACGGGCCGGGCGGCCG
Organism: Chloroflexota bacterium; assembly: GCA_021814735.1. Classification (GTDB taxonomy): domain Bacteria; phylum Chloroflexota; class Limnocylindria; order Limnocylindrales; family CSP1-4; genus JAJYNJ01. The sequence continues at coordinate 125 of JAKAHX010000275.1, forward strand.
CCGCTCGTATGGCCCCCGGCGACGGGCAGCGCTGCCCGGGCCGTCCGATCCCGCCGACGTCGTCCGCCCGGCACTGATCCTGCAGATCGAGACCACGACGGCGCTGCGCAACGCGGACGCGATCGCGGCGACACCGGGAGTGGACGCCCTCCTGGTCGGGCCGACGGATCTGGCGCTGTCGCTCGGCATGACGGCCGACCCGTCCGCGCGCAGCGACGAGGACCGACGACGGCACGACCAGGCCCTGGAGCACGTCCGCACGGTCTGCGTGGCCCACGGGATCGCGGCGGGGATGTACTGCACCGAGGGCGCCGTGGCCCGCGGGTACGTGGAGCGCGGCTTTCGCTTCGTCTCCGTGGCCACGGACGCGGCGCTCCTGGCCGCCGGACTCCATCACGAGCTGCAGGCGCTCGGGATCGACCTCCGGTCCGCCCGCGAGCAAGGTCGGTGAGGACGGCAACGGTCGCAAGGAGGACGCTCGCCACGGGGGCCGCCGTGTGACCGGCGATGTGCGCGGGCCGGCCGATGCGCGCACATCCCGTGGGATGGCCGGCCGATGTGCGCGGCGGGATGCTCGTGGTCCCTCCACGGGCGCCCGCGTGCCGGCCGCGCGGATTCGCCCCGCGGCGAAGCAGCTGCGCGAGTCGCACCCCGCTTCACCCCACCGGGGAGGGCGCTGCGCTCAGCCGCGCCGATGCGCCGCGAGAAAGGCCCAGCTGGTGCGCGTCGCGTCGAACGCGGTGGTCGTGCGGCCTAGGATGGGTGGCACCCAGACCCGCTCACCTGGCCAGCGGTGGCCACCTCCCTCGACCCGGTAGAAGACCAGGTCGGAGGCAGGCGTCGGCCCGTGCCAGCGCCGGATCGTCGTGTCCGGCGGCAACTGCTCGACCTCCGGGTCCGCCTCCGCCCCGTTCGCCCCGGCCCAGAGCCGCGCCCAGTCGTCGACGCCCACGCACGGGCCCGCGGACCGTCGCAGGACGAGGCGCGCCCGGATGCCGCGGGAGCGGCCACCCTCGTATGGCGCAAACCGGTCGGCACTGCCATGGATCGAGAGGACCGGGACCGGGGCGGCGGGCCGGCACGTCGCTGCCACGTCGACCGCGGCGGTCCCGGCCACCTGGGCGATCCCGGCAAGGCGCTCCGCGTGCTCGCACGCGAGGCGGCCCGCCATCACCGCCCCGTTCGACATCCCCACGACATAGACGCGGGCGCGATCGACCGGGAGCCTGCCGCACACGTCATCCACCACGCCGAGCAGGTAACCGACGTCGTCGACCTCCTCCACCGCCCGCCAGCCGGCGCCTCGATAGCGACCGTCGTTCCAGATCTCCCCGACGGCCGCCGGCCTGGCCAGGACGAAGCCCGCCTCGTCCGCCAGCGACGCGTACCCCGTCCATCGATCGAAGGTGACCGGGTCGATCCCGCGCCCGTGCAGCTCGAGCACCAGCGGCAGGTGACCCCCGCCGCCGCGCGGGACGTGGAGGAGGTACGGTCGGTCGCGTCCCTGGTAGCGCAGGGGGATGCGCGGGTCGGAGGGTACCGCTGCGCCGCTAGCCGTCGAGCGTGGCTCCCGCCGCCTGCGCTGCCGCGCGCAGTGCGGCCCGTTCCAGCGCGCGCCGCTCCGGGTCCGGCACCTGGTCGCGGGCGTGGTAGCTGGAGCGGACCAGCGGCCCTGACTCGACGTGCCGGAAGCCCATGGCCAGCGCCTGGCGCTTGAGCTCCGCGAACTCGGCCGGTGTGTAGTAGCGCACCACCGGCAGGTGTTGCTCGGACGGACGCAGGTACTGCCCGATGGTCAGGATGTCGCAGTCCACCGAGCGCAGGTCGCGGAACGCCTGGAGCAGTTCCTCCTGCTCCTCCCCCAGGCCGACCATGATGCTCGACTTCGTGTGCACGGTGCCGTCGCGCCCGGCGATCTCGCGCGCGTAGGCCTTGGCCCGCTCGAGGACCCCCAGCGAACGGTCGTAGCGCGCACGCTTGCGCACCGGCCTCTGGAGCCGCGCCACCGTCTCCACGTTGTGGTTCAGGATGTCGGGCCCGGCCTCCATCACCGTCCGCAGGGGCGCCTCCTCGCCGTTGAAGTCGGGTATCAGCACCTCCACGCCCATGCCGGGACAGCGGGCCCGCAGCTCGCGGATCGTGGCAGCGAAGGCGCCCGCGCCGCCGTCGGGCAGGTCGTCACGGGCGACGCTGGTCACCACGCAGTGGTCGAGGTCCATGGCCGCCACCGCCTCGGCCACCCGGCGCGGCTCGTCGTCGTCGAACCAGGTGGGACGGCCCGTCTTGATGGCACAGAACCCGCAGGCCCGGGTGCAGACGTCGCCCAGGATCATCACCGTGGCGGTGCGCTGGTCCCAGCACTCCCCGATGTTGGGGCAGCGGGCCTCCTCGCAGACCGTGTTGAGGGCGAGGCCCCGCATCAGCTGCTTGAGCCCGAAGTAGCGCTCGCCGGTCGGTACCCGGGCGCGGATCCAGTCAGGGTGGCGCTGCAGCGCGGGGTGAGCCACCGGGACCGAGGGGTGATTGCCGCGCACGGCGGCCGACGTCGCCGCCGCAGGTCCGGCCAGCGCGGCTGCACCCGCGGAGGCGGCCGGGACGGTGGCAGTGGCCGGGGCCGCGACGGGCATGGCGGCAGGACCGAGGACGGGAAGCTCGCGGGTCATCAGCTCACCAGACCGCGGTCTGCGCATCCACCGATTCGAGCCAGCGCTTGACGTCCTGCATGAAGCGGCCCATCTGTGCGCCGTCGGTCGCCCGGTGGTCGAAGCTCGAGCACATGTACATCATCGGCCGGATCGCCAGCGCCTCGCCCGCGGGCGTGTCCACGACGACCGGCCGGCGCTGGATCGCCTCCATGGTCAGGATCGCCACCTCGGGCACGTTGACGATGGGCGCGCTCACGATCGAACCGAACCAGCCCGTGTTGTCGACCGTGAACGTCCCCCCCTGCAGCTCGTCCAGCCGGAGCCGGTTCGAACGGGCGCGGGCGGCGAGATCGACGACGGCGTGGTTCAGGCCGTTGATGCTGAGCCGGTCGGCGTCGTGGATGACGGGCACGATCAACCCGTCGTCGACGGCGACGGCGATGCCGACATTGATGTGCGCGCGGCGAACCAGCCCCTGGTCGGTCCAGTGCGCGTTCAGGTCGGGATTGCGGCGCAGCCCTTCGACGACCGCCTTCGTGACGATCGCGACGAAGGAGAGCCCGACGCTCTCGCGTGCCTCGTACTCCCGCTTGACGCTCTCCCGGAGCGCCACCACGCCCGACATGTCGACCTCGAGCGTCAGATACGCCATGGGGACCGACACGGCACGGGCCATCTGCGCGGCGATCCCCTTGCGCATCTGGGTCATGGGCTTCAGCTGGTCGCCCTCGCCGAGGACGGCGGGCGGGGCCGCCGGGACAGGCGC
>JAKAHX010000276.1 GCA_021814735.1 Chloroflexota bacterium
GAGCGTCGGCGGGAACTGGCCGAACGCCCCGGCTACGTGGAGGACGTCCTGCGAAGCGGCGCGGAGCGGCTGGCGCCCCTGGCACGGGAGACGATCGCCACCTGCCACGAGCGGATGGGCCTGGGACAGGTCCGCGGGTAGGGCCGCCGCCAGCTCGGGCCACGCGGCCGGACGGCCGCGGCACGCACGGGAGCCCACCCGCACCCCGCGCGCGGTCCCTGCGCACGGCCATGCGCGCGGCCCCCCGGCCTTGCCCCCCGCGGACGCCTCGCGGCACGGAGCCCAGGCACTCGCCATCCTCGACGATCGGCACCGCGCCCCACATTCGTCTCGGACGCACGTTATAGACTGCCCGCATGGTGCCCGAGTCGCCCGGGACGGGAACGCGGCTCACCGAGCGCGAGCGGCGCTGGCTCGACGCGCTGCTCGTGATCGGCACGCTGGCCGTCTCGCTGGTGCTGATGGGGCTGCTCGCCAACGTCCTCCTCTACTTCGGCGACATCCTCCTCATCTTCTTCCTGGCGTGGCTGCTCGCGTTCGTGCTCTCCCCGGTCGCGAGCGCCCTGGAGCGCGTGATCCCGGGCCCTCGCGGACTGGCCGTCATGCTGACGTACGGCATGCTGCTCGTGGTGCTGGCGCTGCTCGCCATCTACGCTGCGCAGGTCTTCGCGAGCTCGATGTCGAGGCTGGTGGCCAACGCGCCGGCCCTCCAGGAGAGCCTCCTCAAGGTCGTCCAGGCGAACCAGGGCCGGCTCGACCAGCTGGGGATCCGGATCGACGTCGCCTCGCAAGTGCAGACCTTCCTGCGCGATCTCCCCTCCGTGGCGGCGCCGGTCTCCAGCTTTGCCCTGGCGGGGCTGGGGATCCTGGGCAACCTGCTGATCATCCTGTTCCTGTCGCTCTACATGGTGCTCGACCGGGACCGGATCCTCGCGTTCGGCATCCGGCTGGTGCCCCCGCAGTACGCGGAGGAGTTTCGGCTCTTCGAGCGCACCGTCTCGCGCTCGTTCGGCGGTTTCCTCCGGGGCCAGGCGATCATGGGCCTGATGTACGGCGCGCTGGCTGCCGTCCTGGGCATGGTGCTCCGCCTGCAGTACACGCCGATCGTCGCCGCGGCATCCGGGATCCTGCAGGCGATCCCCTTCTTCGGGCCGTTCGTCTCGTGGGCGCCACCCGTGATCGTGGCGATCCTGACCGACCCGGGTGCCGTGGTGCCCGCCCTGGTGGTGATGGCCGCCGGGTGGCTCGTCGTGATGAACGTCGTGCAGCCGCGGCTGATGGCGGGTGCCGTGGGGATCCACCCGCTGGTGGTCCTCGCCTCCGTGATCATCGGCGGCAAGCTCGCGGGGATCCCCGGCGCGATCTTCGGGATCCCGGTCGCCGCCGTCCTGTCCGCGTTCTTCTTCTACTACCTGAACCGCGCCGCCGCGGTGCCGCGGACGGTCGCCGCGCGTGCCGCGCTCCGCGTGGCCCAGCGCGAGGGGCACGACGTCAGGGCGCCCGTCCCGCCGTCGCTGACCGACTCGCTGACCGAGGTGCACGCCCGGGCCGACCTGGACCTGGACGCCGACGACACCGACCCCCGCCCTGCCTGAACCCAGGCAGGGCGTACCACGGCGCCCGGGGTCACCGCCGCTCCGGCCACCAGCGCCAACCAGTCCGGGCGCGCGGCAAGCGGGCGAGGAACAGCCGCACCGGCGTGCCGGCCGCCCGCGACCGGCCACGGCGGGCCGCCTGCCAGATGGCACCCGGACGCGCGCTGCGTGCCGGCCAGGTGGCAGCAGGACGCGCCCTGGATCTGGCGGGGCGGCGGCACGTGTGCCGTGGCCGGCGACGAGCCGGAAGGCGGCGCGCGTGCCGGAGCAGGCGACGGACTGGAATGCGGGACGCGTGCCCGAGCCGGCGACGAGCCGGCGTCACGGTGGCGATCGGTCCCGGGCAGGGAGGTCCCGCGCGCAGGCGATCGACGTCGCGGGAGGGTCAGCTCTTCACGTGGTAGAGCGCGGCAGCGAACCCGGTGAACGTGCTCTCGTCAAGCCCCGTCGCGGTCAGCGACCACGAGGGAAACGACCCGGGATCCACGTAGATCCCGTACTCGCCCGAGGCATTCACCGCGGTCAGGGTGCCCGTCTGGTCGCCGAAGGCCGAGCTGCCCAGCTGCTGTCCCTGCACGGCACAAGCGCTCGCCCCATCCTCGCAGATGTTGCCTTCCTCGAGCGTCAGGAGCGCGCCGCCAGGTCCCTTGTAGGTGATCTGCATGCGGCCGCCGTCGCGCAGGGAGAAGGAGCCGGCCTGCACAAACCATCCCGAGGGAAGGACGGCGCAATAGACGGCCCAGGTCACCTGGCCCGCGATCGCCTCGAAAAAGACGCGGTTGTCGTGGTTGCCGCTGCACGCCGAGGCGCCGATGGCGGCGGCGTCGTCGGTCGGGACGGGAGACCCGGCAGCGGGCTGGTAGCTCACGAGGGGGATCGCCGAGGGCCCGACCACCTGCGACGACGTGCCGCCCGATGTGAACGGTGCCCCCGACGCGCCCGCCTGCGTGCCCGCGGTGCCGGCCTGCGTGGGCGCGCCGGACGCTCCCGCCGACGATCCGCCAGGCAGGCCGACGGTTGGCGCCGCCGTGCCGCCGCAGGCCGCCACGAACACGAACGCGACCACGAGGGCAAGCGCAGACCGGGGGCGTGAAGCCATCGGTGCGAGCCTAGCGTCCCCGTCGGGCAGCGGTCAAATGCCCGTGCGACCGGGCCGGCTGATCCTGGACACCGGCTGGTCCTGCGCGCCCGCCATCGGTGCCGCCGAGTCGCGCGCTGGTCGTGGAGCCGACTGATCCCAGGCGCTTACAGCGGTGCCGCTGACGTGCCCGCCGGCCGTCCGACGCCGGAGTCGCGCCGGCGATGCCGCGGCGTCCCGTCCGGCGACCTGGCCGCGTCCTGCCCGGCGACGTGGATATCGCACACGCGACGTTCACCAGCTGACCTTGCTCGCCAACCTCCGCTATTGCACGCGGCACAGGCCCTACGTGCCGTGCCGTGCCACGACCGGACCATTCGTGGCCCCCGAGGCACCGCCCTGCCGCACGCATAGGCGGCGAAGATCCGCTCGAGCTCCGGTCGCCCGTGCGCCGCGCCGGCGTACGGCTCGCCTGGCGTGCACTAGCCCACTCGGACGACCGCCGATCCCACCGGGGCGACCGGCGGCCCCGGCCGGGCGACCAGCGGCCCAGGCCCGGGCGCGGATCGGACGATGCGCGACGTCGCCGGACGTCGGGCCCATCACCGGCCGGCGGAGCGGGCGCGCACGCGAGTCTGCCGCTGGCACAACGTCGGCGCCTCGCGGCTCGCGTCAGGCGGAGATGGCCGCCGGCTCCGAGTCCGGCTCGGGCTCCAACTCGGACTCCGGCTCCAGGTCGGATCCGGGCTCCAGCGGGGAGCCATTGGACGATGCGCGTCCCGGCGCAGGCGGAAGGCCCCGCGTCACGAGTCCCGGGTCCACGCCGAAGACGCGGCGCACCAGGTCGGGGGCCAACGCCAC
>JAKAHX010000277.1 GCA_021814735.1 Chloroflexota bacterium
CGGCCGCGCAGGAGCTGGCGTTCACCCTCGCCGACGGCATCGCGTACGTGGAGGCGGCCCTGGCGCGGGGACTCGACGTCGACCGGTTCGCGGGCCGGCTCAGTTTCTTCTTCGCCGCCTGGAGCGAGCTCTTCGAGGAGGTGGCCAAGTTCCGCGCCGCACGGCGGATGTGGGCGCGGATCATGCGCGACCGGTTCGGCGCACGCAGCGACCGGTCCATGATGTGCCGGTTCCACACCCAGACCGCGGGGAGCAGCCTGACGGCGCAGGCGATCGACAACAACGTGGTCCGTACCACCCTCCAGGCGCTCGCCGCCGTGCTGGGGGGGACCCAGAGCCTGCACACCAACGCACGCGACGAGGCGCTCGCGCTGCCGACCGAGGCGTCGGCGCGGCTCGCGCTGCGCACCCAGCAGATCCTCGCCTACGAAGCCGGGGTGACGGAGACGCCGGACCCCCTGGCCGGCTCGTACTACGTGGAGACGCTCACCGACCGGCTGGAGCAGGCCGCCACGGCCTACCTGGCCGAGATCGACGCCATGGGGGGGACCCTGGCTGCGATCGAGACGGGCTACCAGCAGCGGCAGATCCAGGAGGCGGCCTACCGGCGGCAGCGTGCGGTCGAGTCGGGCGAGGAGATCGTGGTCGGGGTCAACCGGTTCGTGGATGGGCCTGCTCCCACGCCACCGCTCCAGCGAATCGACCCGGAGGAGGAACGCCGCCAGGTAGAGCGCGTGCGACGCGTGCGCGCGGAACGGGAGCCGGTGGCCTGGGAACGAGCCCTCGACCGGCTGGGCGCCGTGGCGCGATCCTCGGAGAACGTGATCCCCACGCTGATTGAGGCGGTCCACGCCGGGGCGACGCTCGGCGAGATGAGCGACGTCCTGCGCGCCGCGTGGGGCGAGCACCGCGAGTCCATCACGATCTGAGCCGCGTGCCAGGAGCCTGAGCCGCGTGCCAGGAGGCAGCATGATCCCGAGCGACCTCGTCGAGCGCCATGGCCTGCGGGCGATCCACCACGTCGCGGTGGTGGTCCGCGACATGGACGACGCCCTGCGCTTCTATCACGACCGGCTGGGCCTCGCGCTCCACTCCGTGGTCCCCATCCCCTCGGACGGGGTGCGGATCGCGTTCCTCCCGGTCGGCCCCAGCCGGATCGAGCTCGTGGAGCCGACGGACCCCACGACCGGCGTCGCGCGGTTCCTGGAGAGCCGCGGCGAAGGGTTCCACCACGTCTGCTTCGAGGTGCCCGACGTGGCGCGCGCCCTCGCCGCCATGGAGGCCGACGGGATCGAGCTGATCGACCACGCCCCGCGACGGGGGGCGGAGGGACCGGTCGCGTTCGTCCACCCGCGGAGCTGCCACGGCGTGCTGGTCGAGCTCATCGAGGAGCCCGGGGGCCCGGCGTGGTCGGCGCTCTACGGCGAAGGGGAGGGCCCGGTCGCCGGGGTGTGACGGTACGACCGGTCGCCGGGGTGTGACGGTATGACCGGTCGCCGGAGTGTGACCGGTCCCGGGTGTGACCGGTCGCCGTGGGTCGACCAGTCCGGGGGACGGGACGCCCCGGCCGCCGCCCCTCCGACGCGACCTGCTGCGTTGGGCTCCCTGGCTGGCCGGCCCAGTCGGTGCGCTGGCCCAGTCGGTCCGTTGGCGCGGTCGATCCGCGGCCCGCCGGCTGGTCGGTGCCCGGGCCCGGTCGGTCCGCCCGCGGTCAGCCGGCCCGCACCGCCTGCGGCCGCAGTCCCTGTTCGATCAGCAGCTGCGCGATCTGGCCCGGGGTCTCCGCCACGCGGAACCCGGCTGCCTCCAGTGCCGCCACCTTGGCCGCGGCCGTCCCCGAGCCACCGCTGATGATCGCGCCGGCATGGCCCATGCGCTTTCCCTCGGGGGCCGTGCGACCCGCGATGAAGGCCGCCTTGGGGATGTCCCGAAGGTGCTCGGCGGCCCACGCGGCCGCCTCCTCCTCGGCGCTGCCCCCGATCTCGCCGATCAGGACCACGGCCTCGGTCTCGGGGTCCGCGGCGAACAGCTCGAGGACGTCCCGGTGCGTGGTCCCGATGATGGGGTCCCCGCCGATCCCCACGCAGGTGGACTGCCCGAGCCCGGCATCGGTGAGCGCCTGGACCACCTCGTAGGTGAGCGTCCCGGACCGGCTCACCAGCCCGACCGGCCCCTCGCGGTGGATGGACCCGGGGATGATCCCCACCTTCGCGCGGCCGGGTGACGTGACCCCGGGGCAGTTGGGGCCGATCAGGCGAGCCCCCGCCTCGCGGACGACCGGCATCACCTTCAGCATGTCCAGCGCGGGGATGCGCTCCGTGATGCAGACGATCAGCTCGATGCCGGCGTCCACCGCCTCGAGGATCGCGTCCGGGGCGGATGGCGCAGGGACGTAGATCACGCTGGTGTTGGCACCGCCCTCGCGCACCGCCTCGTGGACCGTGTCGAAGACCGGCACGGTCCCGTCCAGCGCGCGCTGGCCGCCCTTGCCGAAGCGGGTGCCGCCCACGATGCGGGTGCCGTAGGCCTGCATCTGCCGGGCGTGGAACTCGCCCTCGCGCCCGGTGATCCCCTGGACCACGAGGCGCGTGTCGCGCCCGACCAGGATGCTCATCGCCCGTCACCTCCCGCCGCCGCGCCGAGGGCGCGGGCTGCCGCCACCGCCTGCTCCGCGGCGGCCTCCAGGCTCACCGCCGTCTGGAACGACGCCTCGCGCAGGATGCGCCCGGCCTCCTCGGCGTTGGTGCCCACGATCCGCACGACCATCGGCACGTCGCGGTCCTGCCGGGAGCGCGCCTCCACGAGCCCGCGGGCGACCTCGTCCCCGCGCGTGATCCCCCCGAAGATGTTGACCAGGATCACCCGCACCTTCGGGTCGGCCAGGATGAGCCGCATCGCCGCGGCGACCGTCTCGGCCTTGGCGCCCCCGCCGATGTCCAGGAAGTTGGCCGGCTCGCCGCCTGCGCGCTTGACCAGGTCCATGGTGGTCATCGCCAGGCCGGCCCCGTTGACTAGGCAGCCGATGGAGCCGTCGAGGTGGATGAAGTTGATCTCCTGCCGCCGGGCCTCCGTGTCTGCCGGGTCCTCCTCGTCCAGGTCCCGGCGGGCCTCGAGGTCCGGGTGGCGCGTAAGCGCCGAGTCGTCCAGCGTGATCTTGGCGTCGAGGCAAACCAGCCGATCCGTCTCCGTTCCGTCGGCCGCTCGCTCGTGCACGACAGCGAGCGGGTTGACCTCGACCAGGTCGGCATCGTTCTCGACCATCACCCGCACCAGGCCCTTCGCGATCGCCACCGCATCGGCCAGGTACGGTCCCGTCAGCCCGAGCGCCAGCGCGACCTGGCGGGCCTGGAAGTCCAGCAGCCCCAGGTGCGGGTGTGCATGGACGCGCACGATGGCGCCCGGCTTCTCCCGGGCGACCTGCTCGATCTCCACGCCGCCTTCCGCGGAGCCCATGACCAGGATCCGCTGCGCGGCGCGGTCGAGGACGGCGCCCAGGTAGTACTCGTGCCGGATGTCCGACGCGGG
>JAKAHX010000278.1 GCA_021814735.1 Chloroflexota bacterium
CGAGTGGGAGATCCTGGTCGACCTCGCGAAGCGGGTGCACCCGGAGCGGGCCCACCTCATCGATTTCCGCACCGGCCAGCAGATCCGCGACGAGATCGCGCGCGTGATCCCCTCGTACGCGGGGATCGAGCACCTGCGCAAGGCAGGCGACCAGGTCCAATGGGGCGGCGAGCGGCTGTGCGACGGCTGGGTCTTCCCGACGCCGGACGGGAAGGCGCACTTCGATCCCGTTGTGCCACCGGAGCTGGCCATCCCCGAGGGCCGGTTCCGCCTCTCCACCCGGCGCGGCAAGCAGTTCAACTCGATGGTGTTCAAGCAGCGAGACCCGCTCACCGGGGCGGACCGCGATGCCCTCTTCATCAGCCGGGAAGACGCGGCCGCGCTGGGGGTCGCCGAGGGCGATCCGGTGCTGGTGCGGTCCGACGACGGCGAGGTGCGCGCCCGGGTCAAGCTTTCCGCGATCAAGCCTCGCAACGTGCAGATGTTCTTCCCGGAGGCCAACCCGCTGATCCGGCCCGGCCGGCGGGACCCGGTGGCGCTGGTCCCCGACTACAACGCGACGGTCGAGATCCTCCCGCCGGCGGCGGCCGCCAGGCAGGACGTCCGGGACGCGGCGGAGGGCGAACGGGGCAGCGCGGCCGCACGCTGACGGGCGGGGCAAGCGCACCCCTCCGGGAGCGGGGCCACCGCGCCCCGCCGGGAGCGGCGCTACGCTTGGCCGCGTGGCGACCCTCCTGCTCAAGCTGATCCTCACCCCGAGCCTGCTCGGCGCGGCGACCCTCGCGGCCAGGCGCTGGGGGCCGTCCGTGGGCGGCTGGCTGGTCGGTCTTCCGCTGACCTCGGGCCCGCTCCTGTTCTTCCTCGCCCTCGACCACGGCCGGGCATTCGCCGCGGCAACCTCGACCGGGTCGATCGCCGGCGCCGCCGCCGAGGCCGGCTTCTGCCTGGCCTACGCGGCCGTCGGGCGCCGGGCGTCGTGGCTGCCGGCGCTGGTCGCGGGATCGCTCGGATACGTGGCCGCATCGGTGGCGATCCAGCCAGCCCTCATGCTGCCGCTCGCGGGGGAGCTCGTGGTGGTGGGCCTGGTGCTTGGACTGTCACTTCGCCTGATCCCGGCCTCGCGGCTGCCGCACGGCGGCGCCGAACCGCCCGCGTGGGACCTCCCCGCGCGCATGATCGTGGGGACCGCGATCGTGATCGTCCTCGCCGCGGCGGCGCCCGCGCTGGGCCCGCACGCCACCGGGATCATCGCGGCGTTCCCCGTCTACGCCGCCGTCCTGGCCGGCTTCACCCACCACCTGGAGGGGCCCGACCAGGCGATGGACGTCCTTCGCGGGCTGCTCGTGGGGCTCTTCGCCTTCTCCGGGTTCTTTGCCGTGATCGACCTCGCGTTGCTCCCGTTCGGGATCGCCGCGGCCTTCGGGGCGGCCGTCGCCGCAGCGCTGCTGATCCAGGGCGCCACCTTCTCGGCACGCTGGGTGGGGCCGCGTGCCCCGCAGCCCAGCTGATCCGGGACGGCAGTCCGCTCGGGCGCAAGCGCCGGAGATGCCCCCGGTGGTCGCGCCGCCGGGGGACGTACAGGCTCCTTCGTGGACCCGCGCCGCCGGGGGCGTGCGGGCTCCCGCGTGGACCCGCGCCGCCGGGGTACGGCGGGCTCAGGCGCTGCCTGACACGGCGCGATCGACCGAGCCGGCCGGCACCCTGCGCAGCGCCCACAGGGCCACCAGCTGGATCACCACGACGGTGGCGATGGCGGCGCCGAACGAGGCCGCCACCCCCCAGCGCTGCACGGACGCGCTGACGACGGCCAGGAACGCCGCCGTCCCGAAGAGGCCGGTCAGGATCCCCCGCAGCACCCCGACGGCCGTGTCCGCCCCGTCCCGGCGATGCGTGAAGATCGCCAGCACGGTAGCGATGACCGGCAGCATCGCCAGCAGCCCGCTGGTCCGCGAGCCGAGCGCCGGTGCGGCCGCCGTGAGCAGCAGCACCACGATCGTCCCGATCACCACCCGGACCGGCAGGTCCCAGCCCGGCAGCGTGACACCCCCCGCCCTGGTCGACCCGGCCGGCATGAGGCGCAGGGCTGCCGCCAGGATCGCGGTCACCAGCACGAACACCACCCCGACCGGCCACGTGAGCGCCGGCTGCAGCACGACCGCGGCCGCAAGCCACCCGGTCCCGGCCGCCATGATCGCCGCGGGCCATCCGGCGCGGGTGGCCACCAGGGCGTACGCCAGGCAGAACGCCACGATCGCGACGTTCCCCGCCACGGACGCCTCGGCCGCGGATGCCGCGAACGAGGTGCCGCGGTCGAGCGCCAGGTAGAGCGCCACGGGTCCCGAGGTCAGCGGCAGCGACACCATCCACCCGCCGATCAGGGGGCCCCAGCGCCGCGCGCCGATGCTCGCGCCGCCGATGAGGAGGGGCGTGAGCACGAGTTTCAGGGCCAGCAGGATCACGAACACGCAGCGTACGCGTTCGTGGACCCACCTGGGTCGCCGGCCGCGCGCCCGTGCACGGAGCGCAGCACGGCCACGGGCTGGCGCCCTGCACGGTGCCCGACGGCCGGACTACGCCGCGGCGGTCTCCCAGGTGGGCACCGGGCCCTCGATCGACCGTCCGGCGGCCGCCGTCGGCACCGGGGGATGGAAGAGCCCGACCGCCAGTCGCGCCAGCGTCGGCTCCTGGCCCGGCTCGAACTGGAGGCCGACCTCGACGCCATCGGGGCGGATGGCGGGCCTGCGCCGGATGGCGCACTCCAGGCGGATCACGTCGCGCTCCAGCTCGAGGACGAGCGCCGCGAGCGGCGTGATCTCGGGCGCGGAGGCCGGCAGGACCACGCGTGCCCCGGTCACCGAGAGGTCCCGCACCTCGCAGGGCGTGCCGTTCAGCTGGGCCGAGACGCGGACGGGCAGACGCGTGCTCGCGCGCCGGTTCCCGGCGAACCGGGCCGAACGCACGCGCCCGATCGCCGCCAGGAGCAGCGCCTCGTTCATGGCCAGGAAGACGGCGGCGCCGATGGCGGCCCACGGGACGGCGTAGTGGAGCGGGCTCAGCCCCAGGAGCGACGCCGTGAACCACGCCATGCCCGCGGCGGATGCCACCGCCAGGCCGGTGAGCAGCCGCGGCACCGGCGTCCGAGTCCGGGCATCGCCCCGGCGACCCTTCGGGGTCACCTGGAACCGCGCACGCATGTCGGGGGCGAGGATGGCTAGCGTGGCGGGAAGCACGGCCGGCATCCGCAGCACCTCGAAGAGGACGGAAAGGACGGGCGGGTAGTGGCCGCGCGCCAGCAGGCGCAGGGCCACGAACTGCAGTCCCAGCGTGGCCAGGAAGAAGGGCGCGAAGACGACGCCGGGTGCGCTGATCGGCACAGCGCCAGTGGCGACCACAGCCAGAGGGATGAGCATGTACGCGAGCGTGCGCCAGGCGTCGAACCAGCCGAAGAGCGTGGTCAGGAAGGCCAGGCGCTGCCCCGCGCTGAGCCCCGGGCCGAGGAGCGGGTTCTCCCGTCGCAGCA
>JAKAHX010000279.1 GCA_021814735.1 Chloroflexota bacterium
GGGCAACGTCAAGACGCTCGGACGCGCAGACGCTCCACCTGAATTGGGCACTCTGGGTGGAGCTGAGCGAGTAGTGCACCCGACCGACGGCAACGTCAGGTCGGTTTTCGTGTCTTGGGGAGGCACGAAGGCCGCCACACGAGCGTGGGTGGCTTTGATGACGATCAAGTCCTGGTAAGCAGCAGCGGTTAGCACTCATCGGCGTAGCCCAAACCTCCTAGTTCGGCGAGGCGTCGCAGATGCGTCAGTCAGTTGCGCGCGCAGTGGCTCTCTTGACACTGCTCGCAATCATCATTGGAGGAGGCGCTGGCGTCCGCCCGTTCTAGGGCCAACCCGACGAACGGACCCGGGCCCTAGGCGCGGGCCCGGGGTGCCATAACCAACGAGAGTCTGGCTGCTTGTCTAGATCGCTGAAGCTGCTGGTGATGGCCGTCGTCACGACGGCCATCATTGTTGTGCTCGGCGCGGTCGTGTTCGCGAGGCTGCCGGCCGATCTTCACGGTTGGGGTGGCGTGGCTTATTGGACGGCCCTTACCCTGGTCGCACAAGCATTCCCGGTCAAGATGCCCCGCGGAACCGTCGTTAGCGTGGCGATTGCCCCGATCCTCGCTGCGGCGGCTGTCGGCGGTCCAGCGGCCGCTGCTGTCGTTGCTAGCCTCGGCATCACTGAGTGGCGCGAGCTCCGCGGAGGCGTTCCGTGGTACGGAACGCTCTATAACCACGCCGAGAGCGCCGTCCCAGCCGTGCTCGCCGCCGTGGTGTTCCAAGTCATCGCCGGGAACCGATTCGAGGCAAGCTGGCTTTCCCTCTTGGGCGTCGCGCTAGGGGGAGCTGTCTACTTCATCACAAACGCCACCCTCGCGGCTCTGGTGGTCGTGGTCCGAGATCAAGGTTCGCTCAGTGCCGCCCTTTCCGGCGATCTTCGCCTGATCAGCGGGAACCTCCTCGGGATGACGCCGCTCGCCTGGCTGATCGCGGTGGTGTGGTCGGTCGCGTGGTGGGCGGTTCCCCTCTTCGCGCTGCCCCTGTACGCGAACCGGGCCGCCTACCAGGCCACCGTTCAGATCCGGGACATGTTCACCCAGACCGTGCGCGCGCTCGCCTCGGCCGTGGACGCGCGCGACCCCTTCACTGCCCAGCACTCCGAGAACGTCCAGCGGATCGCGGTCGACATCGGGCGGGTCATGCGCTGCAACGCGGCCGAGATGGAGGCGCTGGAGTGGGGTGGCTTGCTGCACGACATCGGCAAGATAGGCGTGCGGGATGACGTGCTGCTGAAGCAGGACAAGCTGACCCGGGAGGAGCGCATCAGCATGAACGCCCACCCGGTGCTCGGCGAGGAGATCATCAAGCCCGTGGCCCGTCTGGCCCCGGAACTGCCGATCATCCGTCACCACCACGAGTGGTACAACGGGTCCGGCTACCCGGACCATCTCGTCGGGGAGGAGATCCCCAAGCTCGCGCGGATCCTCCACGTCGCCGACGCGTTCGAGGCGATGACCGCCAAGCGCCCGTACCGGATGCGGCCACTCTCCCGGGAGCAGGCACTGGCGGAGCTCCGGAAATACGCCGGGATCCAGTTCGACCCGGTGGTCCTGGATGCCTTTGCCAGGACCCAGTGGGTGGCCGGTGTGCCCGATCCCGGCAAGCCCGCCCTCCGTGGAACACCGGTTTCCATCGTGGCACGGCTGGCCGGTCGCGCCCGGGGCGGCCCGCAGACGGGAGAGCAGCCGGCCGCCGATGCACGCTGAGAGCGCCCGCGACACTCGCCTCGGGCGATCTCGTGTGAGCAGGCGTCTCTGCGTGACGCGCTGACGATGCTCGTCGCCGTTGTCGTCGCGCTCGTCCTCGGGCTCCTGGCGGGCGGCCGTCTCGAGAACCTCGCAGGGATCCGCTTTCGCTGGGGCGCCGTCCTCTTCGTCGCGGTCGTGGTCCGCTACGGCACGGAAGCGGCGATCCGATACGGGTTCGCTCCGGCCGGTGAGCTGCGGCTGCCGCTGTACACGCTCGCCTTCGGGACGATCGCCGCGGTCCTCTGGCTGAACCGCGGACAGCCGGGCCTCCTGGTGGCCGCGGCCGGCGTGGCGACCAACGGGCTGGCGATCGTGCTCAACGGTGGCTGGATGCCCGTCTGGCCCCCGGCACTGCAGCTCGTGGGGATGACGCAGGGCGACTTGACGGTCGCGTTCCACCGGCTGCTGCCCGAGGACCTGGGGTTGTCGTTCCTGCTCCATGGCGGCCCCTTTGGCGACCTGATCCCGGTGCCACTGCCGATCCTCACGAACGTGGCCAGCATCGGCGACGCGTTCGTGGCGGTCGGGCTCGGCTGGTACGTCTTCGCCACCCTCGTCGCAGCCGCCGGGTGGAGCCCTGAACGCGGCGCGGTCGACGACGCGAGTCCGCCCGGGCCTGCCGACGCGACCGTGATCGGTGCCGTGGCCGGCAGCACCGCAGGCGCCCAGGGCTGGCAGCGAACCGCGTCGGAACCGGCGTCCTCGCCGTTCCTGGTCCCGTCCGCGTCGGCGCGGACTCGCCCCCGGCGCCCTCCCGAGATCGCACCGCGAGCGGGCATCGGGGAGACGACAGCGCTTCGGCGACCGGTGCTCCTGGGCGGTGCGGGCGCGGGCATGGACCTGGTCCCCGGGCGGCCCAGCAGTGATGGCACGCCCGTGCCGGGATCGATCGTCGCCGTCGGGGAACTGCAGGCGGCCCTGCAGGGGGCCGGCTCGATCCCGGTGGCCGTGCCATTCCCACGGCCTGGCCTCCGCTCGCGTGTGGCCCGCCACCCCTACGTCCGACTGGCGCTCGACGCCCGGTTCTCGACGCTGTGGGTCGGGCAGACCATCAGCCTCCTCGGCGACCGCCTCAACCAGGTCGCGCTGGGGGTGCTGGTCCTCTCACTCACCGGTTCGGCCGTCGATGTCGGCCTGACCTTCCTGGCGGCGACGCTGCCGAACCTGGTCTTCGGACCGTTCGCCGGGACGTTCGTCGATCGCTGGAACCAGAAGACCGTGATGGTGGTCAGCGACCTGCTGCGGGCCGGGCTCGTCCTGCTGGTGCCGGTCGCCGCGAACGCCAACGTCCTCCTCGCCTATCCCGTCGTGTTCGCGGTCACCACGGTCAGCATCTTCTTCCGCCCGGCTCGGACGGCGGTCATCCCGCGGATCGTCGCGACCGAGGATCTCACCCCGGCCAACGGGGCGATGTGGACCGCCGAGACGATCGCCGACGTGGTCGGCTACCCGATCGCCGGCCTCTTCGTGGCCTTCGTCGGCAGCGCGCTCGCACTCGCCTTCTGGTTCGACGCGGCGTCCTACCTGGTGAGTGCGGGGCTGGTCCTCTCCATCACGATCCCCCCGGTGGTGCGGTCGGCCGCGCCGGTCGTCGCCGGCACCGTGCGGCGGTACCTCGCGGAGCTGCGCGCTGGCTGGCAGTTCCTCCGCTCCGAGCCGGCCCTCTTCCAGAACACGGTGATCAGCGGGCTCGCACAGCTGGCGGTCGGGGCGCTCGTTGC
>JAKAHX010000280.1 GCA_021814735.1 Chloroflexota bacterium
TCGGCCGCCGGCAGCTCATCGACCCCTCGGATCGCCCGGCCAGTCGAGCGCTCGGCAGCCCGTGCCCCATCGGTCGCCCGGTCCTCGTCGCGGGCGCCCGGGCCCGTCCCGGTCGGCTCGATCGGCTCCTCGCCCCGTCGCATGAGCGGCATCAGCACGTCGCGCAGCTGGCGCGTGCCCCGGAGCAGGTGGCTCTTGTAGGTGTTGAGCGGCACGTCCATCGCCTGCGCCGCGTCCGCGTAGTCCATGCCCGACACGAACCGCAGCACCACCGCCACCCGCTGCCGGTACGGGAGCGCGGCGATGGCGTCGGTCAGGGCCCGGCGCAGCTCGGCGGCCTCCGCCGCGGCGTGGGGGTCGTGGCGATCGCCGTCCGCGGCGTCGAAGAGCGCGGAGAGCGCCACCGGCGGATCGGTCTCGGTCAGCTGATCCAGCGACGCGACGCGCGCGCTGGATCGCTTCTGCGCGGCCTTCCCGGCCAGCCGGACGCAGATGGTGGTGATCCAGGGGGCGAGCGCGGGCCGGGGCGTGAAGCGCTCCATGGAGCGGAACGCGGCCAGAAAGGTCTCCTGGACCACGTCCTCGGCCGTCTCTCGGCTGTTGGTCAGGCGGAAGGCGAGGTTGAGCAGTCGCTGCCGGTGCTGGCGAACCAGCTCGGCGTACGCTGCCTCCGACCCCTCCTTGCAGCGCCGGACGAGCTCCTGCTCGCTCCAGACACTCTCTGTCACGCGTCCTCCACGCGGCCCGGCTGTCGATCCGATGATCCCCGAGGACCGACCGGCGGGCATGAGCAGGCTGGCCGACGCGTGTGTCGGCGCGTCATGACCCGCTGAGTCTGCCACATCGGTCCCCTGGTGCGCCACCCTCTCCGATCGACGCGCACGGACGTGACGAAGTTCCCATGCCTCGTTGCGACGTTGCAGCCCCCTGCGGTGCAGCACCCGGGCGATGTCGCCGCTGCCTCGTTGCGACGCGATGGCCGGGCGACGTCGCCGCTCTCTGCCATGCAGCGCCAGCCGACGCCAGGCAACACCACGCGGCGCCTGCGCCCGCCAGCGTTCCGGCCGACGCCGGCACGCACCAGCACGGGCACGCACCCACGACGTGCCACCAGCGACACGCCGGCGTCGCGAGGCCGCGCACCGGCGACGCGACACCGGCAGCCCGAGGACCGCGTCACGCCTCATTGCCATGCGACACTGAGGCACCGGCTCCCACCCACGACGAGCTGCAACGCCACGGCGCCGCTTCCGGACCACCGTGACAACGCGGATACTGTCCGCTCCTCGACTGAAACTGATCTGAAACCTCGCGCGCTGCTGGTCGGCAACCGGGCCGATGTCCGGCGGGAGGACCGCGTCGGTGTGCAGCGACAGCGAGACTTCCACGTCGGGTCGGGTCGCGCCGCGGGGCGGCTATGAGCCGGGGGCACGGGTGCCGAGTCTGGCGCCCGAGCCGCGTCGCCCGAGCCGCGTCGCCCGAGCCGCGTCGCCCGATTGCCCGACCGCCAGATCGCCGGGCCGTTGGGTCGCCCGGTCGGCGGAGCGCCCGGTCGGCAGGTCGGCCGGTCGGCAGGTCGGCGTATCGCTTGGTCGGCAGATCGGCCGGTCGGCAGATCGCCTGGTCGCCCGGTCGGCAGAGCGCGCGGTCGTCCCGCGCGGAGTTGACCAACGCTCGCCCAGTGAACGCGGGGCGACGTCGGGAACGTCGGCAGGGGCCAGGGCGGTCGGTCGGACGGGGAGTGGACGCCGTTCCAGTTCGAGGCGAGCGTGAGGGAGGCATGCAGCAGCAGGCACAACGGGTGCCACGACAGCGATCCGTGAAGCGGGAGCGGGCCACGGCCGTCCGGCGCTCACCCGGCGAGCGTTGGTCAGAACCAGGGCCGGCACCTTGCACCCCAAACCCATGCCCGGGGGCCCGCCCCCCTGAGGGCTGGGCCTCACAAGCGGGGTCCCGCGCTACGCGCAGGGCGCGCTCCGCACCCAATGGCTCACGCGCCCAGGCCACGGGCTCAACGGGCCATCGATCGTCGGCGGCCGCATGAGTGCCAGGGCAGTCTCTGCCAGGCGCGCGCGACACGGACCTCCGACGGACTCGCCGTCTCGGCGCCATGACCATGGCTCCCGCGCCACGGCGCTTGCGCCGGCCGATCACGGCGCCGCCACCCCCGCGTGGAATATCGCCGCGGGATGAGGTCGGGCCGCGGCGTGCGGTTCCGGACGCGCCATGAGGCTTCGCCACCAGCAGGAAGGATCGGCCCTTGGGGGCGGTTGCGGCCGCAGATCGGCCTCGCCAGGCTCGCGTGCGCAGCCGCCCGCCAGTCGCCTTACATCATCACGAGGCCGCCGTCGACGCCGACGACCTGGCCGGTGACGTACGCGGCCTCGTCGGAGCACAGGAACGCGACCACGTCGGCCACCTCCTCCGCGGTGCCGAAGCGGCCCATCGGGGTCGCGGCGCGGATCCCCTCCTGGATCGACTCGGGCAGCACCCGGGTCATCTCGGTGACGACGAAGCCCGGCGCCACCGCGTTGCAGGTGATGCCGCGGGTGGCGACCTCGCGGGCGGTGGCCTTGGTGAGGCCGATCAGCCCGGCCTTGGCGGCCGAGTAGTTGGCCTGCCCCGCGTTGCCCGCCTGGCCGGCGACGCTGCTGATGTTCACGATGCGTCCGCGGCGAGCCCGGAGCATGGGCCGCAGGACGGCACGGGTCGCGTAGAAGGCGCCCGACAGGTTCGTCTGCAGCACCTCCTGCCATGCCTGGTCGGTCATCCGCATCAGCAGGTCGTCGCGCGTGATCCCCGCGCTGTTCACCAGGATGTCGACCCGCCCGAACGCCTCGAGCGCAGCGGCCACCAGCGCGTTGGCGGCCGCGGGGTCGGTGACGTCGCCGCGGTGGGCCACGGCGCGTCGACCGCGCGCCTCGACCATGGCAGCGGTCTCGCGGGCAGCCTCCTCGTTGCCTCGGTAGCTGAACGCGACGTCCGCGCCCTGGGTGGCGAGGCGGGCCACGATGGCGCGGCCGATGCCGCGGGAGCCGCCGGTCACGATGGCGGCCTTGCCGGAGAGATCGATCACGATGTCACCTCGCTGGGGACGCTCGAGCGGGGCGCTGGGCAGACGACGATGCACGGCCTTGGTCGCCGCCGACCAAGCCGACCGGCAGGCGCAGGGCCAACCCGGCCGACCAGGCCGACCGGCGGGGCAGACACTCGACCCCGCCGGCCGGGGCGATCAAGCCGACCAGGCCGACCGGCAGGATGCGGGCGCTGGCGTGGCCGGCAGGCGCCAGTGCTCAGCCAGCGTACGCCGACGATCAGCCAGCGCGCGCTGGTGCCGTGGATTGTGCCGACTTGCCGGCGCTGATGCACGCGGACACGCGTCGATGCACGCGGACATGCGTCGCGCGGCCCCACGCGCCCGCCCTGGACGAGATCTCGACGGCCCGCCGAGGATCCGGTGCGAAGCGCCCGCCCTGGACCGCCGCGCGGCACCGCCGCCCGCACCCGGCA
>JAKAHX010000281.1 GCA_021814735.1 Chloroflexota bacterium
CGGCGCGGCCGAGGCTGGTGATCGTGGGGGGCGTGCAGGTGGCGATTCCGCTGGTCGCGATCGCGCGGACGCTGGGGTACGAGACCGTCGTGGTGGACGGCCGACCGGCCTTCGCGACCCGCGAGCGCTTCCCCGATGCGGACGAGGTGCTGGTCGGCTGGCCGGACGAGGTCGCCGACCGGATCGGCCTCGGGCCGGCGGACGCGGTGGCGGTGCTGTCGCACGACGTCAAGTTCGACGAGCCGGCCATCGTGACGGCGCTCCGCCGCGGATGCCGCTACGTGGGCGCGGTGGGGTCCCGGAAGACGCAGGCCGACCGTCGCGCGCGCCTGCGCGAGGCGGGGCTCGCCGAGGCGGACCTGGCCAGGCTGCGCGGCCCGATCGGCCTGGACCTGGGCGGGCGATCCCCCGAGGAGACGGCACTCTCGATCATGGCGGAGGTGGTTGCGCTGCGCCACGGCGGGTCTGCCCGGCCGATGGTGGAGCGCGCCCCGGCGGTCGAGTCGCCGGCCGCCGTGTCCCCGGATGCCAAGCGCGCCCCGGCGGGCGGCTGAGGTGGACCCGAACCGGGTCGGCGCGGTCGTCCTGGCCGCCGGCACGGCGTCCCGATACGGCGACGTCAAGCAGCTCGCCCTGCTCGGGGGACGGCCGCTCCTGCAGCATGTCCTCGACGCGGCGCACGAGGCCGGCCTGGGCCAGGTGGTCGTGGTGCTCGGCGACGCAGCCGACCGCATCGAGCGGGCCATCGCGTGGAGGAACGAGCGGCGGGTGCGGAACCCCGACCCGGCAGCGGGGCTCGCCCGTTCACTCCGAATCGGGCTCGCGGCGCTCGGGGAGGGTGCGGACGCGGCGTTGTTCCTGCTGGGCGACCAGCCGCTCATCAGGGTCGACGTGATCCGCGCGCTCCTGGCGGCGTGGCCCGGGGGCGGGTCCTGGTCGGTCGACGGCGTGCGCGACCCACGCGGGGCACCCGTGTCGCGTCCCGTGGTGGTCCCGCGCTACGCATCCGGCGGGGGTGCCAACCCGGCGCTGGTGGCCCGGTCGGCGTGGTGGCTGGCCGACGAGGCGACGGGTGACCGGGGGCTGGGCCCGGTGCTCCGCGCGCACCCCGAGCTCGTCCTCGAGGTGCCGGTCCCGGGGGACAACCCGGACGTGGATACCCCGGCCGATCTCGCGGCGCTCGCGGAGGCGAGGCGCGAAGAGCGCAGACGCTAGGACTGGCGCGGGGGGCCGCGCGGATGCGGCGCGTCGGGCCGGGGCGCCGGGAGCACGGTGGTGCCGGACGGGGACCGGGTTTGACCCGATTCCAGAGCGCATCTACCATCCTCACACCGTTCTTCCGCCTCGGACGCTGGACGCGCGTCCCCCGTGAGCGCAACGAGGCACCCCGGGCGCTCGAACGCGTGGTTCGGCAGCCGCCCGATCGACGAGCGGCCTCCCCCCGGCCCGGCGGCCGGCGACAGGCAAGGAGAAGCGACCGACGGACCTCGCACCGGAACCCGCCCCTGGCGTCGGCGGTCGACCCACTGTCGCCCCGGAGCCACGTGACCGGCTAGGCCGGCGAATGCACGACCTGCGCATCTCGGTCACCGATCGCTGCAACTTCCGCTGCACGTACTGCATGCCGCGGGAGATCTTCGGTCGCGACTACGCCTTCCTGCCCCGGACCGAGATCCTGACGTTCGAGGAGATCGCCCGGTTGGCGCGCATCTTCGTGGGCCTCGGCGTCCGAAAGATCCGCGTCACCGGGGGTGAGCCGCTCGTGCGCAAGGATCTGCCCGACCTGGTGCGGCAGCTGGCCGGGATCCCGGGCGTCGAGGACATCGCGCTGACCACCAACGGGGCGCTGCTCGCTGCGCAGGCGGCCGCTCTGCACGACGCGGGGCTGCGGCGCGTGACGGTCAGCCTGGACTCGCTCGACGACGCCGTCTTCGGTGCCATGAACGGCGTGGGCTTTCCCGTGGCACGGGTGCTCGCGGGGATCGACGCGGCGCAACGGTACGGCCTGGCGCCGGTGAAGGTCAACATGGTCGTGAAGCGTGGCGTCAACGAGACGAGCGTGCTGCCGCTCGCGGAGTACGCACGCGACCACGGCCTGATCCTCCGGCTGATCGAGTTCATGGACGTGGGGCAGTCCAACGGGTGGCGCATGCAGGACGTGGTCCCCGCGGCCGAGCTCGTGGGGATCATCGACGCGGCCCATCCCCTGGAGCCGCTCCCCCCGTCATACCCAGGGGAGGTCGCGACGCGCTGGCGCTACCGGGATGGGGCGGGAGAGATCGGGGTGATCGCCTCCGTGAGCCAGCCGTTCTGCGGCGCGTGCACCCGGGCCCGGCTCTCCGCGAAAGGCGAGCTCTATACCTGCCTGTTCGCGGCAGCCGGACTGGACCTGCGGGCGCTCCTGCGCGGCGGCGCCACCGACGACGAGATCGAGGGGGTGATCGCGGGTCGCTGGGAGCGGCGGGCGGACCGGTACTCCGAACTGCGCTCCGCCGAGACCCGCGGGCTGCGTCACGTCGAGATGTTCGCCATCGGCGGATGACCCGCCGCGCACTCCGCGCGGAGGCGAGCCGCCGATTTCCCCCGGGGATCCCGCCGGCCACGCGCCGAGGGGCCACGCGCGCCGGTGGGCCGCGGATGCGGCCGATCGCGGGCCCTCCGCGGTTCGCCGGGGAGGTCAGATGGCAGTGACCGTCTCCATCTCCTCGGGATCGAGCCGCCAGCCGGCGGCCTGCACGTTCTGGCGCACCTGCCCGGGCAAGCTGGCGCTGGCGATGACGCTGGCGACTTCGGCGTGGCCCAGGAGCCACGCGAACGCGAGGTCCACCAGCGTGTGGTCGTGCTCGCGGGCGAACGCCTCCCATCGCGCCAGTCGTCGGAAGTTCTCCTCGGTCAGCACGCGTTCCGCCCGCGGGCTCTCGCCGAGGCGTGCGCCCTCGGGGATGACCCCCGGGCGGTACTTGCCGGTCAGGAAACCCGATTCCAGGGGGTAGTAGGGGATGAGCCCCATGCCCAGCGCCCGGCAGGCGGGAAGGAGCTCCCGCGAGATCTCGCGCGTGAGCAGGCTGTAGTGGTCCTGGGCCGAGACCGGTCGCACGAGCCCGGCCGACCGCGCGGTCCAGTCGGCGTCCATCGCCTGCCAGCCGGCGAAGTTGCTGAGGCCCACGTAGCGCACCTTGCCTTCGCGGACCAGGTCGTCCAGTGTCCCGAGCGTCTCGGCGATTGGTGTCTCCCGGTCCGGTTCGTGCAGCTGGTAGAGGTCCACGTAGTCGGTCGCGAGGCGACGCAGGCTCGCTTCGATCTCGCGGCGGATCCAGCGGCGCGACCCGCCACGCTCGTATGGCGAATCGCTCATGGGCATCCCCACCTTGGTGGCCAGGACGACGTCCTGGCGCCGGGGACCCAGCAGCTTCCCCAGCATGGACTCGGAGGCGCCACGGCCGTAGATGTCGGCCGTGTCCAGGAACGTCACGCCGAGGTCGAGCGCCTGGTCAAGCACCGCCCGGG
>JAKAHX010000282.1 GCA_021814735.1 Chloroflexota bacterium
TTCATCGTCACCTCACCAGATCCGAGCCCGAACCTCCGCCTGCAGCGCGCGGCGCTGTCGTGGTTGAACGGTAGTCAAGCACTGCTGGACGCCACAATGAGACGTCAGTACCAGCGGGGAGGCGGCAGGAGCAGCCGGTAGTACCAGGACCCCGACAGCCCGGGGGTCGCGCCGACGACGGGGCGGCGCCGGAGCCCCGGAGCGCCGCCAGCACATCCGTGCGCTCTTCGTGCGCCCGTGCGCTCTTCGTGCGCCCGTGGGCCCGTGACCGACGGCGCGATCCTGCGGCGGATCCTGTCCCGAGCGGACTGGGTGAGTGACCGCCCGGAGTCCATCGCCGCCGGAGACACGGCGTCGCTGCGGTGGCTCGGGGCAGCATGCGCAAGGTGCTGGCGGAGAGGGTGGGATTCGAACCCACGGAGGTTTCCCTCAGCGGTTTTCAAGACCGCCGCATTCGACCGCTCTGCCACCTCTCCGTCGACCACGACGCGGCTCGCGGGCTGGCCCGCCCTGCCACCGTCGGTAGAGTAGCAGCCGTTCCGACGCTCCTCCCGGGCGATCGCCCGCGACGAGCTCGACCGCCCCGCTCCGCCGACAGCGCGGTCAGGCGCACCTGATCACCGTCGCTCCCGGCACCGGATCGCCCGCCCCGGGTCGAGGCGCGAGAGTCCTGGGGCGTTCGAAGCCATGCCCCGACGGCGCACACGGGCGGACCGTGGCCGCCGCGGCAGATCCGGGGGCCCGGCGGATCGTGCCCGGGCGGCCTCTGCGGTCCCGCAGCCTCCGCGGGCGCGTGTCGCTCCTTCGTGCCCACTACCATGGGCCCGTCGATGCGTGAATGGTGGACCCGACGTCGCGAGACGACGCTCCGGCGGATCGCCGCCGTGAGCGGTGGCGTGATCGCGGCCCTGGCACTCTCCACGGCCGCAATCGCGCTGCTGCACGGCGTGCTCGGCGTCCCCTACCCCGCGCCCGTGTACCTGCTGGCGGTGCTGGCGGTGGGCCTGACCTCCGGCACGATCCCGGCCGTCGCCACCTCCGTGGCGGCATTCCTCCTCTACGACTTCCTCTTCGTCGAGCCCCTCTACACGCTGACCGTGGCGGACCCGCTGGAATGGCTCGACCTGGCACTGTTCCTGGCGGTGGCCGTCGTGATCGGCCGCCTTGCCGCGCTCGTGGCCGCACGCGCGCAGGAGGCCCTGGAACGGGCCCGCGAGGCCGAGGCACTGGTGGAGATCAGCCGCATCCTCGCGACCAGCGACTCGGCACAGGCGGCGGCGCCGGACGTGCTGTCCCGCCTGGTCGCGGCGACCGGCATGGACCGGATCTGGATGGGCCTCGGGCCGAGCCCGGGCGACGAGCGTGTCGTGGCGGACAGCGACCCGTCCGACCCCCGGCCCGCGGGCGTCTGGCAGGTGGTGCTCGAACGCCCCGCGCCGGGCGCCCTCCCCCGCTGGGTCCGCACGCACGCCCCGGGGCCATCCCGCGGCGGCACCCACCAGCCCGGCGTCACGTTGTACCGGGTGCCGATGGAGGTGGGCGGCGAGGTTACCGGATCGCTGTGGGCCACGCGGGGCCACGACCGGGACCTGCCAGGGCGCGCCGAGACACGCATCCTGTCGTCCGCGGCGGATCAGCTCGGCCAGGTCGCGCGGCGTGACCGGCTCGCTGCCGAGGCGACCGCGGCCGAGGTCGCCCGCCAGAGCGATCGCCTCAAGACCGCCCTGCTCGACTCCGTCTCTCACGACCTGCGGACGCCGCTGGCCACGATCCGCGCCTCCGCCGGCAGCCTCCTGGACCCGGAGATCGAGTGGTCGGCCGACGAGCAACGGGCGACCCTTCGCTCGATCGACGCCGAGGCCGAGCGGATGAACCGGCTGGTTCGCAACCTGCTGGACCTGAGCCGCATCGAGGGCGGCGCGCTCCACCCGGACCTCCAGCCTCACGACGTCGACGACGTGGTGGCGGGTGCCGTGCAGCGCGCCAGCTCCGCCACCGACAAGCGCATCGAGGTCGAACGCGATCCGGACCTGCCGCCGGTGATGGCCGACGACCTGTACCTCGACGAGATCATGTCCAACCTGCTGGAGAACGCCGTCCGCCACGGAGGTGACCGGATCGTCGTGCGTGAGTCGGCCGTCGGCGGAGGAGCACAGGTAGCGCTCATCGTCGAGGACGATGGGCCGGGCGTCCCCGACCCAGCGATGCCCCGGCTGTTCGAGAAGTTCTTCCGGGTCGAGCGCGCCGGCGGCGGGCGCCGGGGCATGGGCGTGGGCCTGGCCGTCGTACAGGGGCTCGCGCGCGCGATGGGTGGCGACGTCACTGCCGGCCGGAGCGCCCTCGGCGGGCTCGCCGTCACGGTGCTGATTCCCGCGGCGCCCGAGCGGGATCCGGCCGGGTCCGCGGCGGGCGGACCGCCATGACCGACGGAGGGCTGCGGCTCCTGGTGGTGGAGGACGACGCGGCCACCCGGCAGATCGTCGCCACGCTCCTGGAGAAGCACGGCCACCACGTGGACCAGGCCGGGGACGCCACCGAGGCCCTGCGGCTGTGGGCCGCCCACCGCGCGGATCTCGTCCTGCTGGATCTTGGGCTGCCCGACCTGGACGGGGTGGACGTCGTCCGGCGTATCCGCAGGGAGGCCACCACCCCGATCATCATCCTCTCCGCGCGCGGCGAGGAGCGGGACAAGGTGGCCGCGCTGGAGGCTGGCGCCGACGACTATCTCACCAAGCCGTTCGGCATGGAGGAGCTCCAGGCGCGGATGCGCGCCGTGCTGCGCCGCTCGACGGGACCGGGGGCGGACGCCGAGGGGGTGCTGGTCCTCGGCCCGGTCTCGCTCGACCCGGTCCACCGCGAGGTCCGCGTGGGCGGGCGGCCGATCGATCTCACCGTGCACGAGTACGAGCTCCTGAAGGTCCTCCTCGCACAGCCGGGACGGGTCGTCACGCGCCAGCGCCTGCTGCGCAGCGTCTGGGGGGCCGCCTACGCGGAGGAGGCGCACTACCTGCACGTCTACGTGAGCCGCGTGCGCCGCAAGCTGGCGGAGGCGGATCCCACCGGCGCCGCCGGCCGGCTCATCGTGGCGGAGCCGGGCGTCGGCTATCGCGTGGTCGATCGCTGAGCGGGGCCCTCGCTCCCGGCGCCCCCGGGATCCCCGCGGGCGACCAGATGCACCTCCACGCCGGGCACCGCGCGCAGGAGCCGATCGGCCACGGAGCTCCGCAGGATCCGGTCGAGCACGGTGCGCTGTTCCGGCACGAGCACCACGTGGGCCACGCGCCGTGCCCGCATGACGGCCGTCAGCCCCTCCACCAGGTCCCGGGCCTCCTGCCGCACCACCTCCGCGCCGAGGTCCACCGCGTAGTCCACGTTCCGCTGCAGGTCGCGGAGCTGGTCACGCGACATGCCCAGTGCCGGGGTCTCCACCGCCACGGCCAGGAGCGGCGCGTGCAGCGCGCCCGCCAGCGCCGCCGCACGGCGCACGGCGTGTCGCGAGGCCGG
>JAKAHX010000283.1 GCA_021814735.1 Chloroflexota bacterium
GCTCGAGGAGCGGCACCAGCCGGTCGCGCAACTCGGGGAGCCTGGTCCACGGCCAACGATCCACCAGCGCCACCAGGTGCGGCCGGCAGAGGCCGTCCGCCGATCGGGGAACCGTGGGATCGCCGGCCGCCTCGCCGCGGGCGATCGCCCAGAGCGCATGGTCCTCGGCCCAGTGCTCGGTCTCGCACAGCAGGCAGGACGACTGGGTGGCAGTGGCGGTCGCGCCCAGTCGCTCCGCGCGGGTCCGGAGCGCCGCCCGGTACACGTCCGCGAGGCGGTAGCCATCGGAACGGTGCAGCATCCAGCGTGCATGCCTCGGGCAGAAGCCACCCGATCCGGCAAGCGCCAGGTACACCTCGGGCTCCGCCAGCCCCTCGGCGAAGAGGAAGAAGACGCGCCGCTCGGTGGAAGCCTGCACGAAGGCGCAGACGCCGCACCCCGGGCCGCCGGCCGCCGTCGTCACCGCGTTGCGTCGTGCCGGCGGAGCCCACGGACGTGGCCCAGCAGCCGGCGCGCGCGGGACAGGGCGCGGCGGTGCTCCGGGTTGCTCAGTTCGCGGTTACCGTACCGGGCGAGCTCGAAGTCGGCCGCCAGGAGCCCGAGCGGCGCACCAGGAAACCCGAGCGCGCGGAGGCGCCCGGCGTGGCCGGCCGGCGACTCGGACGGCCGGCGCCGCAGCTCGGGATGACGGTCCAGCGCGCGGAGCACCGCGAGGTACGCCGATGCAGCGTCCGCGGGCGTCCGTCCGCCGGGACGGCCCAGCCGCGGGCGCAGGTCGGGCAGCCGCAGCCCGAGCGACACGTGCGGCACGACGAAGTGGCGATCCTCGGACGTGCGCTCCGGCTTCCAGGCGCGCGGCGACGAGAAGACCCGCCGGTACCGGACCAGCAGCAGGACGACGACCAGCGCGCCGAGCGCCAGCACCGCGAGCACGACCGGCGAGGGTCCCCCGGGTGCCGCCGATCCTCCGCCGAGTGCCGGCGGCGGCGCGGCGGGCACGGATGTCCCTCCGCCGGGACGCGGCAGCGCCGGCAGCGAGTCGAGCAGCTTCGCCGCGGCCGACCAGGCCGGTGCCACCAGCGGGGCCAGCAGCGCGGCTCCCTCGCCCAGGGCGGCGGTGAGCGGCCCGAGGACCGCGGAGAGGAACGCCTCCAGCGGCGCGCCAAGGACCAGCGCCGCGATGGCGGCGAGCACGGCCGTGGCCCCGGTCACCCCGACCACCACCCACGTCCACGCGCGGCCGCCGCTCGACTCGTGGGGTGCCAGGCCCAGCGCACGGAGCCGGCCGAAGCCGATCGCGAGCAGGCTGCTCGCCACGAACACCAGCGAGGCAAGGAGCGCGGGCACGGCGAACCGGAGGTCGCTGGAGCCGGCATGCAGCAGCCACGGGATCGCCAGCGCCGGCGACCCGGCAGCCAGCAGGGCTCCGACCACGCGGTCATCGTCTCCGGCCTCGGCATGCGCGGCCCCCCGCAGCACGGCCACCCCCAGCAGCCATCCCGGGACGTGCCTGGCCACCGCGGCCACCTGCCCCGCCGTGCCCGCCGCGAGGCCCGGCGTGCCGCCGGTGCCGGCGACCGAGCCGCCACTCACCGCCAGCGGCCCACCGGCCGCGATCGTCGCGCGGACGGCCGGATCGGCGAGCCACCCGGCACACCCGGCGATGGCGGCGACGGCCAGGATCCCGGCGCGCGTCCGGCGTCCCGGAGCGGAACGCCGGACCAGCACCAGCCCGAGCGCGGCGGCCAGGGCGAATTCCAGCAGGCCGAGGTGGGATCCGGCTGAGCCGCTCACTGCGAACGTGACGTACACGAGCCAGAGCAGCGAGCCCTCGGCCAGCGCGTCCAGGGCGGCGGGGAGCAGGTCAGCCCGCGAGAACCAGCGCATCGCTCGTCTTCCAGTCCGGGGAGAGCGTCGCCACGCGACCGACAAGCCCCGCGGCCCGCACGTGGGCAGCGGCCATCGCCGCGTGTGGCCCGAGCGCCAGGAAGTCAACGGGGTAGCCGGAGGCCTCCAGGCGCCGCAGCACCGGCACCAGCGGGCCCGGGTCCCGGCCACTGACCACCAGGACGGTCGTGCCCTGGGCGAGCCGCTGGGGCAGTGCCGAGAGCACCAGCTCGAAGGGCGCGGACGGCGTCTGACTGAGGCGACCCAGCACGTCGGCGATCCTCGCCAGCTGCTCCTGCCCGCCGGCGGCGGGGAGGTAGACCGTCCGTTCGGTGGTGCGCGTGTACGCCGCCGCGGTGAAGCCCACCGCGGCACCCTCTTCGATCGCCTGGCGGGCCAGCGACGCGGCCGCCACGATCAGCCCCTCCAGGAGCGGCTCGTCGTAGTGGAGCGCCCAGTGCGGTCCGGGCACCGTCTGGACGTCCAGCGCCACAAGGACGTCGCGGGCCCGCGACGGGTCGAAGCGCTTGGTCACCGGGACGCCCAGCCGCGCGGTCGCCCGCCAGTGCACACGCCTCGGCGAATCGCCCGGCTGGTACGGGCGCACTCCCGCGAAGAGCGAGGGGTCCTCGTACAGACTGTGGCGGGCGCGGAGCGTCCCTAGCGAGACCTGCTCGGATCCCTCGTGGCGGACCGGGACACTCCGCGGCCGGACGATGTACGTCGCGCGGTCGGCATGCTCCTCGGTCGCCGCGCCCCGCCCGAAGAGGTCGGCGACCGTCATGCGTACCGGCCCGAGCTCGTACGTGCCGCGGTGGTCGGCCACGATCGAGAGGTGGCGGACCACCCGCTCGAACCACCCGACCGTCCAGACGTGGTGGAGCACCGCGAGGCCGGGGCGTTCGCTCAGCTCGAGGGTCCCCCCGCGGAGGGCGGCTCCCTCGGTGACGTAGTCGTCCACCGCCAGCCACGCCAGCGGCAGGGGCTTGTCGTTCCACACGGCGACGTCCATGGGGATCTCGTCGCCCCACACGGCCCGGTCGCGCGCGAGCGTCCGCTCGTAGCGCAGGCGTCGCAGCCCGTGGCGGCTCCACAGCTCGGTGAGCAGCGACGCCAGGCCGAGCAGGACCCCGGCGATGGCCAGGCCGGGGATCCCGGCGAGCGACCCCCCGACGACGAGCGCGAGCGCGAGGATCCCGCGTGCCCGGCTCACGGATCGGAGACGGGGGCCGGCACGCGCTCCAGTACCTCGTCGAGCACGGCGTCGAGGGAGGCCCCGCGCAGCTGCCGGTCGACGTCCAGGCGCAGGCGATGCGCCAGCACGGGCCGCGCCACCGCCGCGACGTCGTCGGGGAGGACGAACCCGCGGCCGTCGAGGGCGGCCCAGGCCTGGCTCGCCCGGAACAGCGCCACACTGGCACGCGGGCTGCCGCCAAGTCGAAGGTCACGGTGGGCGCGCGTGGCCCGCACCAGGTCCACCAGGTAACCCTCGACCGCCTCGCTGACGTGGACCTCGCTGACCGCCACCCGCAGGGACGCCAGCGTCTCCCGGTCCACCACGGGCTCGACCCGCGCCAGCGGG
>JAKAHX010000284.1 GCA_021814735.1 Chloroflexota bacterium
GGCGGCGGACGCCGCTGGGCTCGCGGCGCACGTCACGCCCCACACCCTGCGGCACAGCTTCGCCACCCACCTGCTGGAGGGTGGTGCGGACCTGCGCGTCGTCCAGGAGCTCCTTGGCCATGCGAGCATTGACACCACGCAGCTCTACACGCACCTGACCGGTGAGCGCATCCGGCAGGTCTACGCGCGGGCCCATCCACGGGCGTGAGGGAGGAGGAACCGGCCGCATGCGGTACTCGGACTCGCTGCTGGCCGACGGCGAGGTCGTCGTCCGGCGGGCGCGCCCGCACTGGCTCGCCCTGCTGTCGGAGGGAACGCGGGCATGGGCGCTGGTCCTGGTCGGGTTGCTCGCCCTGATCACCGGCATCCTGCTGCGGCAGGCCGGTGACACCGGGAAGGGGGCAGGATCCGCCCTGGCGGTCGTCGCACTGGTGGCGCTGGCGCTCGGCCTGGGGCTCGGAGCGTACCGTCTCCTGGCGTGGCGGGCGCAGGACTACCTGGTCACCAACCGGCGCGTGATCCAGGTGGACGGGGTCCTCAACAAGCGCGCCGCGGACTCCTCGCTCGAGAAGATCAACGACGCGATCCTCACCCAGGGTCTGCTCGGGCGGATCCTGGGGTATGGGGACCTGGAAGTGCTCACCGCCTCCGAGTCCGCCATCGACCGGTTCCACATGCTGGCGCGCGCCGCCGACTTCAAGCGGGAGATGCTGAACCAGAAACACGCCCTGGAGCTGGACATGAGCCGGCCTCCCGCCCCGCCCCTGCGTGCCGACTGGCCGGGCGCCGCGGCGCCCGCCGTGTCGTCGTCGGCGTCGGCATCGCCCGGTTCGGCGTCGTCGGCTCCGTCGTCCGCCACGGTCCCACCCGATGCGGCGCAGGTGATGGCCACGCTGGAGCGCCTCGCGGAACTCCGCGACCGCGGCGCGATCACGCCCCAGGAGTTCGAGGCGAAGAAGGCCGAGCTGCTCGCGCGGCTCTGACCCGGGACCGACGCGTGCCCGCGTCGGTCCCGCCCGGTACCATGTCCCGGTGCGCCCCAGCCAGCCGGAGGTCTCGTGAGTTCACAACTCGTCGCGTCCCTGATCGCGGTGGCGATCATCCTGCTCGTCGGGTTCCCGGTTCACGAGTTCAGCCACGCGCTGGCCGCGGACCGGCTGGGCGACCATACCGCGCGCTACCTGGGCAGGCTGTCACTCGATCCACGGGTCCACTTCGACCCCCTGGGCGGCGGGATCCTGGTGCTGAGCGCCATCGTCGGGGGCGTCTTCATCGGCTGGGCCAAGCCGACCCCGGTGAACCCCAGCAACCTCGAGGGCGGGCACCGGGGCGAAGCGATCGTGGCGGCCGCCGGACCCGCCTCCAACCTGGTGATGGCGGCGCTCGTGGCGGTCGCGGTACGTGTGATCTCCGCGGGCGGGCTGCTGAACCCGGCCACCAGCCAGGCGGACCTGCTGCTCTGGTATGTCCTGAACTACCTGGTCCTGATCAACGTGTTCCTGTTCGTCTTCAACCTGCTGCCGATTCCGCCGCTCGACGGCTACAAGGTGCTGCTCGGCGTGGTCAGCCCGCGCACGGCGTGGCAGATCCGCCAGTACGAGCAGTACGGGTTCCTGCTGATCGTGGTCCTCTTCCTGGTCGGGGCCCCGGTCATTGCACCCATCGGGGAGCACATCTACGCGTTCCTGGTGGGCGGCTAAGATCCGCCAGTTCGCCTCGCACCTGCGCGCCGGCGTGAGCCCGGCGGAACGCCGGCAGCTGGAGACCTGGCTGACCCCGGCGCAGCTCGGGCTGTTCGCCGCCATGCACCCGGCCGATCGACGTCACGGCCTGGACGTGGTGCGCCACCTGCGGGCGGAGGGGTGGCAGGACCCGGACCTGCTGCTTGCCGGCCTGTTTCACGATGCCGGCAAGGGCCGGACCGGCCTCTGGCCACGCGTGGCCTGGTCACTGGCGGAACGCTATGGGCCCTTGCCGCGCCGCGCCGCCGCGCGGTTGCCGGGGTTCCGGGCGGCCCTCGAACGGCTGGACCGCCATCCGGAGGCGTCAGCCGAGCTGGCGACCCGTGCCGGTTGTCCACCCCGGACGGCGGAGCTCATCCTCCACCAGTCGGCACCGGTCGATGCCGCCGGGATGGCGCTGCACCGCGCCGACGAGGCCAGCTGAGCGTGAGTCGCCGCAACGGCCCCCGACGCGCGGCCACGTGGGCACCGGTCGCCGTCACGCTCGAGGAGGCGCGGCAGCCCGAGCGCGCCCTCCGGGTACGCGTGGGACGTCCCGCGGGATCACCCCCGGCGCCCCCGTCAGAGGGGACGGCGGATGGCCAGGGGCAGGGGACCGGGCCCGCGCCGGCCGCCGCTCGGCGCCTGCCCAGTCAGGTCCCGGACGAGGACCCGGCGGCGTTCGACGGACCGCTGGCGCTCCTGCTCGCACTGATCGAGGCTCGGCGCCTGGACGTGCTGACCGTGCCCCTGGGCGAGCTCGCCGGCGCCTACCTCGAGGCGATGGGCGAGCTGGCGGCGGATCGGCTCCCGTACCTGAGCGCCTTCGTGGCGGTCGCGGCGCAGCTCATCCTGATCAAGTCGCGCGCGCTGCTGCCGTCCGAGCCGGCGCCCGAGCCGGCGGGCAGCGACGACGAAGGCCCCGACCCGGAGGCTGAGCTGCGGCGGCGCCTCATCGTCTACCGTGCGTACCGGGACGCCGGCGTCTGGCTGCGCGAGCATGCGCAGGCAGGGCCGCTGGTGCGCCGCGAGCCCGCCGCGGCGCTGGCCGCGGGACTGGCGGGCGCGCGGCCTCCGGCGGAACCCCCACTCGATCCGGCGGTGCTGGGGGCCGCACTCCAGCGGACGGTTCGCCTCGTCGGGCCGGCCCAGCCGCCCGCCGACGTGGTCCGCCGCACGATCACCCTGGGGGAGCGCGCGGAGGCGATCCGTGCCGCGATCCGGCGGGCACCGGTGCTGGTCCTGCAGGACCTGCTCGCCGGGACCCGGGACCGGGTCCTCGCCGCGATCACGTTCCTGGCCATGCTGGAGCTCGTGAAACGACGCGAGATCGCGGTCGAGCAGGACCGTCCGTGGGGCCCGATCCGGTGCAGGGCGCTGGAGCCGACTGGCGGTCGGGACGGGACGGATCAGCCGCCCATCGACGAGTCGCTGGAGGACTTCGCGTGACCACGGTGGACGAGACGTCGGCCGAGCAGCCTCGTCACCCGGGCCCGCTGCCCCGGTCGACCGATGGCGGGGCTCTGCCGGCGGTCCCCGTCGATGCCGACAGGCCGCCGGCGGAAGACGCAGTGGCCGCCGGTGGGCCGGACGTCGAGGTCCCGGAGGCCCCGGTCGGCGAACTCGGCGTGACGCAGCTGGAAGCGCTCCTGTTCGTCGCGGAGCGGCCGCTCGCGCGCCGCGAGATCGCGAGCCTGGCGGGCGTCGACCTGGCCACCGTGGACGCCCGGCTGGGCGACCTGGAGGT
>JAKAHX010000285.1 GCA_021814735.1 Chloroflexota bacterium
CACCCCGGCACCGCGCGTGTGCTCCGCCAGTGTCGCCAGGTCGGCGTCGTTGCCCACGAAGACCGGAACGTCCAGGGCGAGTTCCGCGGCGACGAGGTCAGCGATCGGCACGTTGCGCCAGCCGAGGTTGGGGGCGAGCAGGACGAAGCCGTCGTCCCGGCGGATCAGGCCGGGGATGGCCACCGCGACCGCCAGCACGAGCTGCCCGGCGCCGAGCGCGCCCAGGGGTCCGCGCGCCAGCTGCCCGAGCGCGGTCACCTCGGCGTCCGGCGGTCGCATCCCGCGGGGCCGCGCCACGCGGGCGCTGTGCAGGATGGTTCCCCCCAGCGCGACCACCGCCACCGCGAGGGAATCGGTCGCCAGTTCCGCGGCGAGCACCACGGGCCCGTCGAGCAAGGGGGCGACGAGCGGCGATGGCCGACCGGGCCCGGCCTTGCCCGCGGGTGGGCGCTCCACGACCAGTCGCCGCGAGGCGAGCTCGGCGACCAGTGAGCCGATCGTGCTGCGGTTGAGGCCCGTGCGCGACGCGAGCTCGGACCGCGACAGGGCACCGTGCACGTGCACTTCGCGCAGCACCGAACTCAGATTGTGACGCCTGAGCGCCGCCGGTTGCCCGACCCCGGCGGTCCGAGAATCCATGCGACGACGCCAGCTCCTGTCGCAATCGACGTTGGCGGTGACTATTTGCACGACTCTACAACAAACACCCCGATTGTCAATGCGGTCCGCGACGCTGCGCGCGCGCCGGGCCTTGCGTTGGCGTGCCAGTCCGCGCGTCGGGATGGTCGGCCCGCTCGTCGCGGCCTGTGGCCTGGCCGGCCCCGTCGTCGCGGCGCCCGGGCATGATCGGCCCCCGCCGTCGCGGCCCCCGGCCTGGTTCGCGCCGTCATGGCGGCGCCCGGGCTGGACGTCGATCGTAGTTATAGCTACAATCTCTCCCCGTGAACGATCTGGCTCGGCGACCGGAGGAGCCCGCCCCCACTGACGTGCGCCGCACGCCGGGGCTCGAGGGGTCCCTGGGATTCCGCCTTGGGCGGGCGCACCGGCATCTGCGGTCGGCATGGGAATGCCGCATCTCGGATCTGAATCTCACGGGCGTACAGGCGGCCGTCCTGCGGTCCGTGGCCGACGGACCGGGCACCGGGCTGCGCGAGCTTGCCCGCCGCCTGCGCGCCGACCCGATGAACGTCAAGCGCACCGCGGACGACCTGGAACGGGCCGGCCTCCTGCGCTCCTCGTCCGATCCTGCCGATCGACGCCGCCGGATCCTGCTGGCGACCGCACGCGGGCGGGAGCTCGCGGAGGCGGTCGCCGAACGATCGGCCGCCTGGAACATCCACCTCTCGGAGCTGCTCGAACCGGCCGATGCCGCGACGCTGCTGGAGCTGCTGGAGCGTCTCGAGGCCGGCCTGTCACGCGAGGACGAGCAGCATGTCTGAGCGGAGCACGCCCGCCGGCCACGTGCCCGGAACGGGGCTCCTCCGGGAGGCGGCGCCGACGCCCGTGTCCTCCCCGGCACCTGCCGCGCACCGGGCGCTCCCGTGGGGGGATTCCCCCTCGGCTGGTCGACTGCCCACTGGACGCGGGTCGAACCTGGTCCCCCCGGCATTTCGCGTGAGCGCCTTCCGCTGGTACTGGAGCAGCCAGTTCGTCTCCGGGATCGGGACGTGGGCCCAGGCGGTCGCGCAGAGCTGGCTGGTGCTGGAGCTGACCCACTCGGCGGTGATGCTGGGGACGGTCACCATGCTCCAGTTCCTGCCGCTCCTCGTCTTCCCGCTGTTCGCCGGCGTCGTGGCGGACCGGTTGCCCCGGCGACGGATGCTGATCGCCACCCAGAGCGTGGCGATGCTGCAGGCGGTCCTGCTGGGCGTGCTGGTGTTCACGCACCAGGTGCAGATCTGGGAGGTGGCCCTGCTGGCCCTGCTCCTGGGGCTCACCAACGCCTTCAACAACCCGGCCGCGCAGGCGTTCGTCCCGGAGCTGGTGGGGACCGACCTGGTGGGCGACGCCGTGGCCCTCAACAGCATCCAGTTCAATCTGGCGCGGCTGGTGGGCGGCGCCGTGGGCGGGATCACCGTCGCCTGGTGGGGCATCGCGGGCGCGCTCTTCATCAATGCGGCCAGCTACCTGCCGGCGGTCGCGGTGCTGGCCTGGATCCGGCCGCGGCACGTGACCGTCCGGGCGCGCCGGCCCGACGTGCGGGTCGTGCACGAGCTGGCGGAGGGGATCCGCTACGCGGTCCGCACCCCGACCGTCCGCCCGGTGGTGCTGCTCTTCGGGGTGGTCGGCCTGCTGGGCTTCAACTGGCAGGTGGCGCTTCCGCTGCTCGCCGTGGCGCTGCACAACGGGGTCACCGGCTACGGGACGCTCATGTCGGCGCTGGGGGCCGGCTCGCTGGTGGGCGGCCTCGTCCTGGCCCGCATCCGGCGACCGAGCGAGCGGCTACTGGCGATGGGCGGCCTGGCGCTCGGAGCGCTGCTGGTACTGCTCGCCGTTTCCTCCGCGTATGTCGTCAGCCTGGTCCTGATGCTGGCCGCCGGGTTCGCCGGTGTGGTGGCGTCGGTGACCGCCAACACGCTGCTGCAGATCCGCACGCCCGACGCGCTGCGTGGCCGGGTCATGAGCATCTACGTGCTGCTGATGGGCGGCACCACGCCGATCGGCGCCTTCCTGCTGGGGACCATCGCCGGCGGCTGGGGCATCCAGGCCGGGCTGCTGATCTTCGGCGCGCTGATCCTCCTGGCGATCGGCGGCATCCAGCTGCGTGCCGGGGCGGCGCCGGCCGCAGTGCGGATCCCGGAGCCGGTGTCCCAGGAGATCGCCGACGGCGGTGTCGCCGACAGCGCGCTCCCCGCCCGGGGCCTCCCGGACTAGCCGATCCCCCTTCCCGGGAGCGGCCGCCTGGTCGGATCCGCCGGCGATGGCCGGCTCCCGCGATATACTTCCCTAACGACGATTATGTTGGCATCGGAAGTGTTCGGAGTACGAATGGTTCCCGACGCGGATTGCGTCCGATGACGGAACGCCCAGCGCGACGCCACGATCCCAACTACAAGTGGGTGGCGCTCTCCAACACCACGCTCGGCGTGCTCATGTCCGCGATCGACGGGTCGATCGTGATCATCTCGCTGCCCGCGATCTTCGACGGCATCCACCTGGACCCGCTCGACCCCGGCAACGTCAGCTACCTGCTGTGGATCCTGATGGGCTACCTGCTGGTGACAGCGGTGCTGGTCGTGGCTTTCGGCCGCCTGGGAGACATGTACGGGCGGGTCCGCATGTACAACGCCGGGTTCGTGGTGTTCACGGTGGGATCGATCCTGCTCGCCCTTACTCCGTTCCAGGGGACCGCCGGGGCGCTCTGGCTGATCTCGATGCGGCTGGTCCAGGGGGTTGGCGGCGCGTTCCTCTTCGCGAACTCGCAGGCGATCCTGACCGACGCGTTCCCACCCGGCCAG
>JAKAHX010000008.1:0-2601 GCA_021814735.1 Chloroflexota bacterium
CCACCCACTCCATGCAGGAATGGGAGGCCGATCCCGGAGGCCGTCCAGTCATGGAGTACCTGCGCCGGATGAACGAGGACGTCTTCCTCGAGGCCTGCGCGGACGACGACTTCATCGGGGTCCAGACCTACACCCGGGTGCGCGTCCGGCTGCCGGCCGTCCTCGGGCCGCTCGCCCGGCTGGCGCTGGCGATACCGGCGACCGAGTCCACGCTCGTCCCCCTCACCGTGCGGCGGGAGACGCGCCAGGCGTCAGCGCAGGCCGCGGGCTCGCCTCGTGGCCGCGGCTCGGCCGGCGTCGCTGCCGCGCTCGGCCAGGACGGCGAACGGCTCACCCAGATGGGGTACGAGTTCCGGCCACAGGCGATCGCCGCCACCGTCCGACGGGCGGCGGCGCTTCACCCCGGGAAGCCGATCGTGGTGACGGAGCACGGCATCGCCACGGCCGACGACCGCGAGAGGGTGGCGTTCATCCGCCAGGGTCTGGCCGCGCTCCATGCCGCGATGGCGGACGGCGTGCCGCTCCGCGGCTACGTGCACTGGAGCCTGCTGGACAACTTCGAGTGGGCCCGAGGCTACGAGATGACCTTCGGGCTCGTCGCGGTCGACCGCGCGACACAGGCCCGCACCGTCCGGCCGTCCGCGTATCTGCTGGGCCAGATCGCCCGCACGGGCCGGCTGGAGCCCTGAGGGATCGGGGGCGCGCCCTCCTCAGCCCTCGGAGCCGCCCGCCGCGATCGCGATCTCCGGCGTGTCCGTGGTCCGCCCCTGCCAGGCCGCCGCCACGGCCGTCGTGAGCGGGACCGCGGCAAGGATCCCGAGGCTGCCCACCAGCGTGCGCACCACCTCCACCGCGATGACCTCCTGGTTGAGCGCCACGCTCACCGAGCTCACCTGCAGGGCCAGGATCACCAGGAGGGGGAGCGCCGTGCCCAGGTAGGCGAAGACGAGCGTGTTGATGGTGGCGGCCAGGTGCGCGACCCCCACGTTCATGGCCCGCCCGAACAGTTCGCGCGGACCCAGCGACGCGTCCACGCTCGCGATCTCCTCGACCGTGGCCGCCTGGCTCATGGCCACGTCGTTGAGGACGCCCAGGCCGCCGAAGATCACCGCGGCGAGCAGGAGCCCGCTCAGGTCGATCCGGTTGCCGACCAGCTGCCCCAGGGTGACCACCTGGTCCGAGCCCTGGGCCGAGGTGAACTGCGCCGCGGCGGTCACGATTGCCGCCAGGATGCCCGTCACCAGCAGGCCGGCGCTGGTGCCGACCACCGCGGCCAGCGTCGTGCGCGAGGCACCCTGGGTGAGGAGGAAGCTCAGCGCGGTCACCGCGATCCCGAACACCACGGCCAGCACGACAGGATTCCAGCCGAGCAGGAGGAGCGGGATGAGCAGGCGGACGGTGAAACCCACCGTGAGCGCCAGCGAGACCACCGCCCGCAGGCCGCGCCACCCCGCGATCGCGGCGGCCGCGATCACGAACGCCGCCGCGAGGCCGCCCAGGAGCGGCAGGCGCCAGCGGTCGATCACGGTGTAGGTGATCGGGGAGCCCGGCTGATGGTCGATCGAGAGGACGACCTCGTCGCCCGGGCGGTAGTCGGGGAGCTGCAGCTGGCTGCTGGGGCCCTGGAGCACGGCCGATACGCGCATCCCGGCCTGCCTGCCGTCGAGCACCACCACCTGCGCCGTGGGCTCCGCGCCGTTCGTGGCCGGCGTGACCAAGACGATCCGCGCATGGGCGAGGTCCGAGACGACCTGCCGGGTAGATGCCGGCACCAGGTTGGGGAGGAAGACCAGGAATCCCGTCAGCAGGACCAGCCCCACACCGTACAGCACGATGCGCCGGTCGCGCCGAAGCTCCTGTTCCTCTGGTTCGTGCTGGGAGGACATGGACGGTGCACCCTCGCGGCGGTCTGGAGAACCGCGGCATGCTACCCGAGATGCGCCTCGGACCGGGTGCACGGCCTGCCCGGTCCGCCGTCACGATCCGCCGAGGGACCCTCCGGCCGCGCGGTCCGACGTCAGGAGCCGGGCTCGAGCGCCCGCAGCCGCGCCAGGAGGTATGCCGGCGTGGTCGACGGCGAGACCCGCACGCGCGGCACGGTGAATCGATCGGCGGCGCTCTCCCAGGCCGCGTCTCCCTCCACCACGGCCATCCCAAAGCCGTCCGCCTGGACCTCGGCCACCACCGCTGCGTCGTACCGGCCCGCGGGGTAGGCGAGCGTGGCTGGCCGCTCGCCCACGAACGACTCGATCAGCTGCGCCGCGGTCTCGACCTGGTAGTGCAGCGCCGCCGGCGACAGGGACGGCAGCGACAGGTGGTTCATCGTGTGATCGCCGATCTCCATCCCGTCGGCCACGAGCGTGCGCAGCTCGGCCGGCGTCAGCACGTTCCGCCAGGTGCCGACGCGCCCGGCCACCACGTAGTACGTGGCGTGGTACCCGTACCGCTGCAGGATGGGCAGCGCGTAGAGATACCCGTCGTCCCAGCCGTCGTCGATGGAGATCGCGAACGTCCGGGGCGGGAATGTCCGGTGCAGCTGCAGTGCCTGGCTGATCTGCGCGACCGTGACCGTGTGCCAGCCTGCGGCATGCAGCGCGGCCA
>JAKAHX010000008.1:2701-16026 GCA_021814735.1 Chloroflexota bacterium
GGATTCAGTACTTGCGCATTTGCGCAAGTTGTGCAACCATACGCCCATGAGCACGTCGACGCTCCCGGCCGACCAGGACCTGCAGCGGTACACCGCCGTCATGCGGGCCCTCGCGGATGCGAAGCGCCTCTGCGTCCTCGAGGTGCTCGCCGCCGGCGAGCGCTCGGTGTCGGAACTCTCCGTCGACATCGGCTGCCAGGTGCCGAACATGAGCCAGCACCTGGCAGTCCTGCGCAGCGCCGGCCTCGTGACGACGCGACGGCAGGGCAATACCGTGTACTACCGCCTGACGGACCCCAGGGTCCTGGAGGCGTACCGGCTCATCCAGACGTTCGCCCGCTGAGGGCGCAGGGGGTCCGGCCCGCCCGGCCGGACACGGATACCCCGCTCGGCGGGGGGAAAGGAACCACCCAGAACATGTCCAACATCAAGCACGTCACGGACGCCGACTTCGAGGAGGCCGTGCTGAACAACGACAAGCCGGTCGTCGTCGACTTCTGGGCGGCGTGGTGCGGCCCCTGCAAGCTGGTTGCGCCGGAGATCGAGAAGCTCGCCGCCAAGTACGGCGACGCGGTCGACTTCGTCAAGCTCGACGTGGATGCGAACCCGATGATCTCCCAGACGTTCGGGATCATGAGCATCCCGACGATCGCGTTCTTCCGCCCGGGCGAGACCCCGGTGGGCGTGGTTGGTTTCCGCCCCGCCGATCAGCTCGAGCAGGCGTTCAACCTCAAGCAGTACGCCACCACCGCGCAGCCGTCCTGACGTTCTCATCCAGGACCCGACGGCCCGGCTCTCCGAAGCCGGGCCGTCGCGATTCTCGCCGCCAGGGTCCGCGCGCGGCTGGGTACCGACAGAGGCTCGGCCGCGCACCCGAGCAGGGAGCGGCCCGGGAGGTCAGCCGCGTGCTGCGGCGAGGATCGCGTCCAGCTCGGGCCGATGCTCCGGGTAGTGGTCGAGCGTCTGGCTCATGAAGAACTGCAGTCGCTTCGGGTTCTTCACCCACCGTATCTCCGGCACCACCGTGAGGTAGCCCCGCAGTTCGCCCGGGACGGTGGCCAGGCGGCGCCGCACCTCGT
The DNA here is from genome assembly GCA_021814735.1 of Chloroflexota bacterium. GTDB lineage: Bacteria > Chloroflexota > Limnocylindria > Limnocylindrales > CSP1-4 > JAJYNJ01. The sequence goes on from JAKAHX010000008.1 coordinate 3,781, forward strand.
CGAGCGGCAGCGCGCGCCACTCCGCGCGGATGGCCTCGTTGATCGCGTCACCGCCCGAGGCGTCCCACTCGGCATCCGTCCGCGCGATGGTGGGGCTGTCGTCGCCGAGCGCGAGTTCCCGTGCCGCCTGCAGGGCGACCTGCTGCCAGGCGACGAGATGCGCGGCGAGGTCGCGCCCGGACCATCCGTGGCACGGGCCGTCCTGGGGCATGGGCCGCTCGAGGTCCGCGTCGGTGAGCCCGCCGAGCGCCTCGAAGGGCTCCCAGGCCTCGCGTTCGTCCTCCAGGAACGAGAGCGCGTCGACGTACATCCTCTCCTCCTTGCACCCGGTCCTCGGCCGGCCCGGGGCCTGCTCCCGGTTTCCCGGCAGCCGAGCTCCGGATCCGGCACCCACCGTGGGGGTCGACCGCCGCAGCCGGGGCCAGCACGTCAGTTGGCACGTCGCCCGGGCGCCGTCTCCGAGGCATACCGCGCGGCGGCCGCGAACCAGCTCCCGGCCCGGTCGAGCGCGAACTGGTCGACCGCGTGCGGGACGAGCGTCACCCACCCCGGACCCCGATCCGAACGGCGCACGTCGGGCGTCGCGAGCGCCGCCTCGGCGATGTCCGGCCGGAGCCGGAACGTGGCAGACTCCACGCCCACCACGGCGAAGAGCACCCCGCGCAGCCCGTAGCCCACCCCCGCGGCATCCACGTTGCGCTCGATGCCCTCGATGGTGGCCGCGACCTGCTCGATGTGGCGCGCCAGGTCGTCGTTCCCGGCCAACCGGCACCTCCTTCGCGGCGAGTCTACGCGCCGGGCGGGGCATGCTATCGTGCGGCCGTGAACGACGACCGCCCACCGGCACCGCCCCTCCCGCCGGTCGATGCGCGACTCGCGGATCGGATCCCCGCCGAGGTCGTGACACCGGAGTTCCTGTCGGCCCTCCTGGTCGAGGGCGACGTGGAGCTGGCCACCTGGGCGCTCCGGATCGCGCTCCGGGAGCAGCCGCGCGACGTCGTCTACGACACGCTGGTGCGCGACGCGATGCGGCTGGTGGGCGATGGCTGGCAGGAGGGCCGCTTCACCATCAGCGAGGAACACCGGGCGAGCCAGACGCTCGTGCGCGCGCTCGAGGACGTGGCGCCGGCCGGGTCGCCGAGCGACCGGATCGGGCCGGTCGCGGTGCTCGCCGCCGCGGAGGACGAGCAGCATGCGATCGGGCTCATCCTCCTCGAGCACGTGCTGCGCGAGGACGGCTGGTCGGTGGCCTACCTCGGCCAGAACGTCCCGGCCGCTGACCTGGTGCGCTACGTGACCCGGGAACAATGCCGGCTCGTCGCGCTGTCCGCGGCGCTCTCGGAGCGACTGGGACCGCTCGCGGACGCCGTGAACGCCCTCCGCGCGCTGCCCAATCCACCGGCGATCATGATCGGTGGGCGAGCGCTGGAGCGGACCGCGGCGTCGCCCGCGGGGCTCCGGGCCGACTGGTCCGGGGGCTCGCTGCAGGAGGCGCGGCGGTTCGCGGCCGATCTCCTCCGCCGGCTCCCGGACGCCTGACCGTCGTCCGGGCGAGCTCCCGCCGATCGGGGCCCCGGAGGCCGGCCGCCAGCGTCAGACCGCCACGGGCTCGCGGTACTCCCCGAACAGCGCGCGGAAGACCCCGCACATCTCGCCCAGGGTCACGTAGGCGGCCGCGCACTCGATCAGGGCCGGCATCACGTTCGCCTCGCTCGAGCCGGGCCGGGCCGCCGCGTCTCTCAGGCGCGCCAGCGCGGCCTCCACGGCGTGCGGGTCGCGCTCCCGCCGCACGCGGGCCAGGCGCGCCAGGTGCCGCTGCCGGCTCTCCTCGCTGACCTCGAGGAGCGGGATCGCCAGGACCTCGTCCGGATCGGCGTGCTCGTTGACGCCGATCACCCGGCGCTCGCCGGCGTCGAACTCCTGCTGGTAGCGATAGGCGGCATCCGCGATCTCCCGCTGCGGGAAGCCGGCCTCGATGGCGGCGGGCATCCCGCCCAGCTCGTCGATCTCCGCGATGTAGCGCCATGCCTGGCGTTCCACCTCGTCGGTCAGCCACTCGACGTACCACGAACCGCCGAGCGGGTCGACGGTCCCGGCCACCCCGGTCTCGGCCGCGATCACCTGCTGCTGGCGGAGCGCGAGCAGGGCGGCGTCGGCCGACGGGACCGCCCAGGCCTCGTCGTACGCGTCGGTGTGGAGCGACTGGGCCCCGCCGAGCACGGCCGACAGGGCCTGGATGGCCACCCGGGTCAGGTTGTTGAGTGGCTGCTGGGCCGTGAGCGAGACGCCGGCGGTCTGCGCGTGGAAGCGCATCCACGTCGAGCGCTCCTGTGTCGCGTGCCAGCGGTCAGTCATCAGCCGGTACCAGATGCGCCGCCCGGCCCGGTACTTCGCGATCTCCTCGAAGAAATCGGAGTGGGCGTTGAAGAAGAAGCTGAGGCGCGGCGCGAACTCGTCCACGCGGAGTCCGCGACGCAGCGCCTCCTCCACGTAGGCGATGCCGTCGGCGATGGTGAAGGCCAGCTCCTGCACCGCGGTGGACCCGGCCTCGCGGATGTGGTACCCGCTGATCGAGATGGTGTTCCACTTCGGGAGCTCCCGGGTCCCGAACTCGATCGTGTCCGTGACGAGGCGCAGGGAAGGCGCGACCGGGAAGAGGAACTCCTTCTGGGCGATGTACTCCTTGAGGATGTCGTTCTGGGTGGTTCCCTCCAGGATCGCGCGCGGGTAGCCACGCTTCTCGGCGGCGGCGATGTACATGGCCCAGATGGGCGCCGCCGGCGAGTTGATCGTCATCGAGGTGGAGATGCGGTCCAGGGGGATCCCGGCGAGCAGGACCTCCATGTCGGCCATCGAGCTGACGGCCACCCCGCACGTGCCGAACTCGCCTTCCGCATGTGGATCGTCGGTGTCGTAGCCGTACAGGGTGGGCATGTCGTAGGCGATGGACAGGCCGGTCTGCCCTGCGTCGAGGAGCTGGTGGAACCGGGCGTTGGTGTCCTCGGCCGACCCGAACCCCGCGAACATGCGCATGGTCCAGAGACGGCCCCGGTAGCCGGTGGCGTGGATGCCGCGCGTGAACGGTGGCTGCCCGGGGAACCCGACCGTCTCGAGCAGGTCCCGTCCCGCGAGATCGAGCGGCGTGTAGAGGCGGTTCACCTCGATGTCGCCGAGCGTCCGGAAGTGGGCGCGTCGCTCCGGCGCCCGCTGCAGCAGGGGGTCGAGTCGCTCGCGCTCCCATCGCTCGCGGGCGGCGCGCCACGATCCGTCCATGGCAGCGACTCTAGCACGCGGCCGGAGGCGCGCCGCGGGCCACTCGCGACACGCGCGTGACCGCGCGGGTCCACGGCATGCAGCGCGGACAGATGCGAGAATGCCGGCCGTGCCCAGGCCGTTCCGCCGCGTGCCCTCCCTGCTCGCCTCGCTCCTGGTTGCCGTCCCGCTGCTGGCGGCGTGCACATCGGCCACATCCAGCCCGAACCCGTCGGGGCCGTGCAACGGCGCGGCCGAGCAGAGCGCGCCCGGCTTCTACCCGGATCTCGAGCGACAGCTGCCCGCGCGGGTGGATGGGCAGGCGCCCACGCACGTGCGCAGCGGCCGATACTGCTCCGCTCGGACGCTCGGCTCGCTGGAGAAGGCCGGGATCCACGAGCTGCAGTTCGCGGGCGGGGCACTGCCCGATCCGCAGAACCGCGCCGCCGGACTCGCCGTGGTGGTGTACCGGGCCCCCGGCATGACGCTGGACGAGCTGGCGGATGCCCAGGCCAACGGCGCCGGCAACACCCAGGGTGTCGCGGGCATCACGGCGCAGCGCGCCACCATCGCGGGCCGCTCGGGGATCCGCATCGACGTCTCGGTCCAGTCCGGCCCGGAGATGATGTTCTTCTGGCCGACCTCGGCACCCGGCGTCTTCGACGCGGTCACCGGGATCGGCGTGACGGAGGCACAGGTGGCGGCGGCCGTGGCGGCCTTCGCGCCCACGGGAGCACCCGGCACCGCGTCGACCCCCGGGGCCTGACCCGGAGGCGGTCGACTGCGCGGCGCACTCCGTCCGCGCGGTGTCTCAACGCGCGGGGAGGACCACCAGCGATCCGCTGCCCAGCCTCCTGCCGTGCGCCGCGTCTCGGGTGACCTCGCGCAGCCGGGATCGGAGCCGATCGAGCCGGCCCGCCCGGTCGTCCTCGGCGAACGCCTCCATGAAGCCGGCGACTTCGTCCGGCCAGCGCGCCAGCAGGTCTCGTCCCCACGCGTCGAGCCCTTCGGCCCAGGCGTCCAACCGGTCGCCGGGACCCAGCCCGAGCAGGGCGTCCTCCACGGCATCCCAGATGAGCGCCTCCAGTACCTCCTCGCCGAACGCGCGCCCGGCCCGGCGCATCCGCGCGTCCTCCGTCTCCATCGTCACCTCCACCCGGCCGATCGCCGGGGTCGTGCCCCGGTCTCCGCGCGCATCCTTCCGCTGCCCCGTGCCAGCTCCAGTGGCACGGCCGAGAGGGACGGGGTGGAGCCCGGGGAACCGCGACGCCGGGTGGTGCGCCCGGGCCACGCTCCTTCGTGCGCCCGTCGCGGTACCCCAGTCCCATGGCCGAACCCTCGGAGAACGGAGACGATTGCCACGGCCGTCGATCCAGCGGTCCGGGGCACACCCGAGGCGTCGACAACCGGGCCACGCGCGCACGTTGCCCTCGCATTCAGGGGCGGTGGGCGCCACCGCAGCAGAAGGCGCGCCGTGCATGGCAACGGGTCGAGTGACAGGCACTCCCGGCCGGCGGGCCGGACGATCGGGTCGGCGGCCGCCAACCCGCGCTCGCCCGTCGCGCGGCGCCGCCCACCGCCGGCAGGGCCGACCCGCGGCGGCTCAGATCTCCCGGTTCCAGCCGAAGCCGGGCGTCGCCGGGCGCAGGTTCCGCTGCACGCCGCGCGCGTCCATGTCGTCGCGAATGACCCGGGCGCGCACCACCAGGCCGTGATCCCGGGTGATCGTCCGGGCGATCCAGTCGATGTAGGTCGGCTCCAGCTGCTCGACCTCGCCGAGGGTCTTCCCGTGGAACTTGCCGAACTCGAGGACGGTCGAGCGGGCCTCCTCGAGCGAGGGCAGACGGGGCGGCCGCCCGGCTGCCCGGTGCTGCAGGATCGGTCCGCACGGATCGCTCGCGCGCAGCGGCTCCTGGGCGGCACGCCGTTCGCGGCTGCCGATGGGGCGGTGCCCGTCGAGCGGGCTGGCGGCACGCCCGAGCGTGGCGTTCCGGCGGTGATAGACGGGCGTCGTGTCGAAGCGCGCCGTGACCGGCCGCGTGGGGCGGGGACGCGGCGGCCCCGCCGGTTCGGGCTCGCCCCCCGGGGTGAACGTGGCGCCGGACGCCTCGCCCGGGCGATGCTGTCGCGCGGAGTCCGCGCGCGCCCGGCGCACGGGGTCGCGCAGGATGTCGTACGCCGCGTTGATGCGGGCCATCTGCGCGGTCAGGCGCCGGGCCTCCTCGGGATCCGTGGCGCGATCGGGGTGGTGCTGGCGCGCCAGCTCGCGCCAGCGCCGCTTGATGGTCGCGGTCGAGGCGTCGGCGGGGAGACCGAGCACCCGGTAGGGGTCGCCGTGGAAGGTGAACTGGGGCATTCGACACGAGCCTAGCCCATGGCGCCTCGACGCGCACCCGACGAGCGGTGGCTCGCCCGGGTGATGCGCGGCGGGTCCCGGGCAAGCTGGTAACGGTGCGCGGCGCCTGACCGGCGCGATCCCGCGCGTCCCGGCGTACGATCGCGGGGTGCCCCGTGTCTCCGCGACCATGCTGAAGGCATACGTCCGCGACGACTACGACGCCGCCGCGGCAGGCTGGGAGCCGCACATGGGTCCCTACTTTCGGGTCCCGGCGGAGCGGCTGGTCGCGGACCTGGCGCCGCGTGCCGGCGACCGCTGCCTCGACCTCGCCTGCGGGACGGGCCTGATCGCGCGGGCGTTCGCCCGGCGCGTCGGACCGGACGGCGTCAGCGCCTGCGACCTGGCCCCCGCGCAGGTCCGGGAGGCGCGCCGCGTGCTGGATGCGGCGGGCTGTTCCGCGATCGACGTCCGGGTGATGGACGCGGAGCGCCTCGGTTACGCCCCGGGCAGCTTCGAGCGCGTGGGCTGCGGGTTCGGGTTCAACCACTTCCCCCGTCCTCTCCGGGCCCTCCGGGGCGTCTTCCGGGTGCTGTCACCGGGCGGCGTGGCCGGCTTCACCGCGTGGGGCAGTTTCGCGCCCTCCATCCGCGAGCGGTTCGACGAGCGACTGCTCGAGCTCGTCCCGTCGATCGGGGAGCACGCCTCGTGCGAGACGGCCTTCGCGCGGCTGGCGCACCGCAACGGCCAACCCGCGCGGATCGCGGAGTGCATGGCACGCGCCGGGTTCGTGGAGCTCCGGCACCGTGAGCACGCCTTCGCCGCCGACTACCTCGGCGCCCCCACCTTCGTGGACGCCATGCTCGCTCGCGCCGAGCGCGACGTGCGCGAGGCGGGGCTCGACGCGGTGCAGCGCGCCGAGCTGCGGCGGACGCTCGTCGCGGACCTCGCGTCCTTTCCGCGCCGGGCGTTCGTGGTGCGCCGCACGTTCCACGTGGTCCTCGGCCGACGGCCCGTCTCCGAGGCCCGGGACGTCGGAGACTGAACCGAGAGGAGGTCGGCATGCAGACCATCGAAGCCATCCGGCGGGTCCGGGCGGTGCGGAGCTTTCGCGACGACCCCCTGCCCGAGGCGGTGCTCACGGCGATCCTCGATGCGGGGCGGCACGCGGGTTCGGCCAAGAACCTGCAGCGCTGGCAGTTCATCGTGGTGACCGACCGGCCGACACTCGGGCGCCTGGCCGGCGTGGGCCCCTGGGCGGGCCACCTGGCGGGCGCGGCGGCCGCGGTCGCGCTCGTGACTCCGGATCCTCGCGCTGACGACGCTCCGCTCTCGGTGATGTTCGACCTGGGACGGGCGGCGCAGAACATGGTGCTGGCGGCCTGGGAGCTGGGTGTCGGGTCCGTGCCCGCGACGGTCTACGAGCCGCAACTGGCCCGAGCGATCCTCGGCTATCCCCCCGACCGGCACTGCGAGTACCTGCTGAGCCTGGGCTATCCGGCCGATCCGGCGGACCTGGCCCGCCCGCCACGGGCCGGCGGCCGGCGCTCGCTCGACGAGGTGGTGCGCCGCGGCCACTGGTGAGGCGCGCTCCGGGCCGCCCACGCCAGGGCGCGGCGCGAGCCACGGCCACGGCAACGGCCGCCGGTGACGCGCCGCCACGGGACCACGCGCTGGCCGACGGGCACCCGCTCCCCGGGCACCGACTGGGTCCGGGGTTGCCTTCGGCCTACTCCCAGCGGAAGAAGCGGGCCGAGACTCCCAGGCAGACCACGAACCAGGCGGCCAGGATCCCCAGGTCGAGCGGCAGCGGCGCGTAGGCCGAGCCGCCGACCATCACCTGGCGCAGCGCGTCGCCGAGGTAGGTGAGCGGCAGCACGGCCGCCACGGGCCGCAGCACGGACGGCATGATCTCGAGCGGGAAGAAGACCCCTGAGAGGAACATCATCGGGAACTGGATCACCTGCACGATCCCGTCCGCCGCCTCCTCCGTCCGGGCGAACGAGGCGATCACGTAGCCGATCGCGATGAACGCGAGAGCGCCGAGCACCACGATGCCGGCCATCAGCCAGAAGCTCCCGAGCACGGTGACGCCGAAGACGGCGACGCCGATCCCCATGATCAGGACCGCCTGTCCGATCCCGATCAGCAGCCGCAGGACCACGTTGCTGCCGACCAGCGTCCAGCGCGGCAGGGGGGTCGCGCCGAGTCGCTTGAGGATCAGCTTCTCCCGCTGCGAGACCAGCCCGACGGCGCTGAACAGCCCGAGCTGCATGAGCGCCATGCCCAGGATCCCCGGCACCAGGAAGGCGGCACTGGTCAGGTCCTGGGTCTGCAGCGCGCGATCCGTCACGCCGAGGACCGCGGTCCGGCCCGTGAGCGCGACGTTGAGCGAGGCGACGACCTGTGCCACGACCTGCCGGATCGTGGTGCTGCTGGCCTGCTGGCTGGGGTCGGTGTAGAGCTCGAGGCGCACGGCCGGCCCGGGCGGCCCGGTGGGGCTGGTCGCCGCCGGACCGTTCGGCGCAGGGCCGGTCGCTGCGGCGTCGGCCACCGCGGCGCCATAGCCCGCCGGCACCACCACCACGGCCCGGACGTCCCCCTTCTGCATGGCGGCGCGGGCGGCCGACAGCGAGTCGTCCTGCAGCCGCAGGAGCGGGACGCCCGCGAACGCCTGGCGCAGGTGTGCCGAGGCGGCCGTGCCGTCCTGGTCGACCCAGGCAACCCGGTACGTCGTGGTACCGCCGCCCGAGAAGATCGCACCGAAGAGCAGGATGAAGATCACCGGGAACGCGAAGGTCCAGAACAGGGCGTTGCGATCCCGGACGAAGCTGCGGCCGTTGGCGATCGTGAGCCTCAGCAGCGCCTGCATGCGATCACTCCCGCAGCGCGTGGCCGGTCAGGTCGAGGAAGACGTCCTCCAGCGTGGCCCGCCGGATGCCGAGGTTGGCGGGATCCTGCCCCAGGGTCTCGGTGCGGGCCAGCAGGGCGCCGATCGTCGCCGCCACGTCGGACGTGTAGAGGACGGTCTCACCGTCCTCGATCACCGCCCGCTTCACCTTCGGCAACGCGGCGAGCTCGGCCATGTCCAGCCCGGGGAGCGTGTCGAACTGCACCGCCCGCTCGTGGAACCGCCGGGTCACCAGCTCCTCCACCGTCCCCAGTTCCAGCACGTGGCCGTGGTCCATGATCGCCACGCGATCGCAGAGCTGCTCGGCCTCCTCCATGTAGTGCGTGGTGAGCAGCACCGAGGTCCCCTGTTCGCGCAGGCGCAGCACCAGGTCCCACAGCGAGCGCCGGGCCTGCGGATCCATGCCGGTGGTGGGCTCGTCCAGGAAGACGAGCTCGGGCTCGTTCACCAGCGCGAGTGCCACCGACAGCCGCTGCCGCTGCCCGCCCGAGAGGTGACGCGTCTGGGCGTGCCGGCGCTCGCCAAGGTCGAGCGCCTCGAGCAGCCACGCGGTGCTGCGGCTCCGCGCGTAGAAGCTGCGGAACAGGTCCAGGACCTCGCTGACCGTGAGGAACGGATAGAGCGCGGCCGTCTGGAGCTGGATCCCGACGCGCTCCTTGATCCGGTCGGGATGGCGGGTGGCGTCGATGCCGAGGACGCGCACCGTGCCCGCGTCGGGCGCGCGCAGGCCCTCGAGGATCTCCACCGTCGTGGTCTTGCCGGCGCCGTTGGGGCCCAGCAGTCCGAAGATCTCCCCGCGGCGGACCGCGAATGAGACCCCGTCGACGGCGCGCAGCTCGCCGTAGTGCTTGCGCAGCCCGGCGACCTCGATGATCGCGGCGGGCGGGACGATGGTCATGCGCGTCCCCCCTGATGGTCCGAACCGGAGCCCCGGAGCCGCCTGTCCCGGCGGTCGATTGTATCGGGAAGGGCGTGGGGGCGGCCCCGCCTGGCCCGGCGCGCCTCAGCCCCGGTCGTCCGGCACGGTGGCCGGCTCGCCGGGACGCCAGGTCGCGACGTCGAAGACGGCCGTGGGCTCCTCCACGCCCAGCATCCCGGCCGCCGACTCGACGGGAGCACGCCGGCGCCGGAGCGCCTCCAGGGCCACGTCGTCTCCCACGTCGTGGCCGGCCTCCTCGGAGAGGAGCCAGCGGACCTCCAGCAGGTCACAGTAGGCCTGCACCAGGTCGGTGACGGGCAGGTCGAGCGTGGCGAGCCGGGCGAGCGCCGGTCGCACCACCGTCGCCATCCAGTCCTCGGCCACCCACGCGAGGCTCACCTCGGTCCCCAGTTCGAGCTCCCGGCGGGCCCGGTAGGCGTGCAGGTCGTTCAGCAGGATGGTCGCCTGGCCCTCGCCCACGTCCATGCCGGTCAGCCGCTGCAGCTCGGTGGCGTGGAAGCGGCGCCCGGCCACCACCACCCGCAGCCGCAGCCGGCTCGGCTCCCCGGCGGCGGCCTGCGCACCCTCGCCCTCGCCGCCCTCGCCGCCGCCTCCCGCGGGCTCGAACGCGAGCTCGTCCACCGCGAACCCGAGGTCGTTCAGGCGTCGCACCCGCGCCTCGACCTCGTGGCGCTGGTCCGGGCCGATCACGTCCTCCCGGTGCAGCTCGTCCCAGAGGGCGCGGTAGCTGTGCGCCACGCGCTCGGCAGCCTCGAAGTCCTCGTCGATCAGCTCGCTCGGACGCCCGATCTGCGCCCCGATGTCGGCGAGGTCCCCGGCCACGTTCTCCACCAGGATCTCGAGGTCGTACTCGCGCTGGCCGTCGCTGAGCGAGGGGTGGATCTCGCTGGTCTCGGCGTCGACGAGGAACGCCTGGAGCGCCTGGCCGTCCCGGCGGAAGAGGGTGTTGGCCAGCGAGCAGTCACCCCAGAACGTCCCGTTGCGGTGGAGCTCGACCATGAGCGAGGCCATCGCGTCGAGCAGGCGGTCCCGGTGCTTGCGGGCCCCCGGGGGCAGCCGGCGGAAGAGACGCCGGAACTGGAAGGACCCCACCAGGTAGTCCGTCACCAGGATCGCGCTCTCCTGGTCGTCACGCTCGACCAGGCCGAGCGCGCGCACGGCGGGGAACTCGCGCCGCTCGAGCTCGCGGAGGATCTCGTACTCCCGCCGCGCCACGAGGACGGGCATCTCCTTCAGGGCGTACAGCGTGCCGTCCACGTCGACGAACCGGACCACGTGGCGGCTCGCGCCAACCGGCAGCTCGCGGAACGCGATCCCCTCCGCGGGCCATTCGGCCAGCGGCCGCAGCCACGGGAGCGAGAGCATCGACGCGCTGGCACTGCGCAGGCGGATGGAGATGGGCGACATCGAGCGCGAGTCTACCGGGACCCCGGCCACCCCTCCGCGCGGAGCCGGGATCCCCCCACGGCTGCACGAGACGATGGCACGGGTCGCGACCGGCCGGGAACTCAGGCCTTGAGGGTGATCTCCCCGCCCTGGATCGCGATCGGCAGCTCGGTGAGCGGGATGTTGGTGGGACCGGCCACCGGCTGCGCGTTGTGGCGCGGGTCGTACTCAGCACCGTGGCACGGGCAGATCAGCAGCCCGGCCTGCGGGTCGTAGCCGACCGTGCACCCGGCATGCGTGCAGATGGCATCGAACGCGACGAACTGGTTGTTCCCGAGCGACACCACGATGCCCGGGTCGCCTGGGGAGGCGTTGCCGATGGCGATCGGCACCTGGAACCCGTACGCACCGGCCTGGGCGACCGCCGCGGTGGTCGCGATGACGAGCTGGCTGGCGCTGCCGGACTGTCCAGAGGCCCCCGACGGGGCGGACGACGCGGACGCACCAGCCGACGCGCCCGCGCCGGCGCCCGCGCTCGCCCCTGACGACGCCGCGCCGGTCCCCGTCCCGGCACCGGCCCCAGCGCCCACCGGCACGGCCGAGACCGGCATGAGCAGGTCACGCACCGGACGCACCACCGCCCCGATGACGAGCGCACCGACAGCCACGGCACCGGCCTGCAGGAGCAGCCGCCGCTCGGGCGACATCGCGGGGGTCCCGGTCACTCGCCGGCCGGCGCGGGCGCGCGGCGCGAACTGGCGCTCGAGCCAGGGGCCCAGCACGTAGCGATCGCCGTGGCCCGCCAGGGCCAGCGTGACGAATCCCAGGCCATACGGGAGGTCCTGTCCGAAGTAGTAAGGATGCACGTTCCAGGAGGCGGTCAGGAAGAAGAGAAGCGAGAGGGATGCGCCGCCCACGGCTCCCAGCCGGAAGGCCAGCCCGGTGAGGATCGCCAGGCCCACCGCGATCTCGGCGAGCGCGATCGTCAGGCCCATCAGCCAGGCGTTCGGCTCGGCGATCGTGGTGATCAGTGGCGCGAGCGGGGAGGAGCGGGCGTATCCCTGCAGCTGGGCCAGGATGCTCGTGGGCGAGGAGAGGTCCAGGAACGCCGTGTCGAGCGCGATCTTGTCGATCCCCGCGTAGAGGAAGGTGAACCCCACGAAGAACCGCAGCGGGAGGAGCGCTCCGACCGGGATCCACCCGGCCGCGGAGCCGCCGCGCTCGCCGGCCTGGCCCGTTCGGGGACCGTGCTGGCTCCGGACGTGCATGGGCTGCCGAAGGCCCGGGTCCTCGCGGTCAACTGCACCCCCGACGACCACCGGCCCCCGACCGGTCTCCGGGACAGCGCCGGGCGTCGATCCTCCGCCACCCTGGGGCTCGAAGATGCGCCTGCTGCTGCCCCGCCTGGAACGCGCCAAGAAC
>JAKAHX010000286.1 GCA_021814735.1 Chloroflexota bacterium
GCGTGATGAGCACCCCGGCGCTGGTCATCGACGGCAAGGTCGTCAGTGCCGGGCGGATCCCCTCCGCGGGCGACATCGCCGAGATGCTCTTCGCCTGACCGGCGAGCTGTCCACCTCACCGGCGAGCTGTTCGCCTGAGCGGCGAGCTGTTCGCCTGACCGGCGACCGGGTCCCCGGCGGGCGAGGCGCCGCATCCGTCATACTCGTGGCGGAGGTGAGGAGCGCGCCATGTCTGCCCAGTTCCGCGCATGGGTCGTGCCCGTGAGCCCGTGCTGACGCCGGCCGCGGTTGCGAGGCCGCAGGACGCGGCGGGCCGCATCCGGATCGATCGGCTGGAGGTCTCCGGGGCCTTCGCCGATCTCGGCGTGTTCGTCCCCATTGCCGTGGCGCTCATCGTGAAGAACGGGCTGCCTGCGACCGCGGCGCTGCTGCCGGCGGGACTGCTCTACCTGGCGGTGGCATGGCTCTACCGGCTGCCCGTGCCGGTCCAGCCACTCAAGGCGTTCGGCGCGATCGCGATCGCCGCTGGCATCGGGCCCAACGGCATCGCCGCGGGCGCCCTGCTCATGGGCGCCATCTTCGTGGTGCTGGGGACAAGCGGCCTGCTCGATCTGGCAGCGCTCGTCTTCCCCACGTCGATCATCCGCGGGGTCCAGCTGTCCGTCGGGCTGCTGTTCCTGCAGATCGCATGGGGCCTCGTGAGCGCACCGCCGCGCCCGTTCCTCGACGCCGCGATCCCGCCGGCGTACCTGGTCGCCGCCGCGCTGCTCGTGATCCTGGTCGCGTTGCTGCTGCGGCGCCGGCCGATCATGCTCGTGCTTGTGTCTCTCGCGGTCGCCGCGGCCGTGCTGCGTCACGGGGGCGGCTGGCAGTTCGGGCCAACGCCCCTGGTGCTGCCACGGCTCGACCTCGCGACGTTCACCACGGCGTTCATCGTCCTGGTCGTGCCCCAGTTGCCGCTGACCTTCGCCAACAGCTGCCTGGCGACCGCTGACGCGGCCCGGGTCTACTTCGGCGAGCGCGCGGCATCGGTCCGTCCCGGACGCCTGGCCATGAGCCTGGGGGCGGCCGACCTGCTGGCCGGTGCCATCGGCGGCATGCCGGTCTGCCATGGGGCGGGCGGCATGACCGCGCACGTGACGTTCGGCGCCCGGTCGGGCGCGGCACCGCTCACCATCGGGGCGACCCTCGTGGCCCTGGCGGTGGCGTTCGGGGCCGGGCTCACCGGCCTCCTGGTCGGCTTCCCGCTGCCGGTGCTCGCGGGGCTCCTGGCGGTGGCCGGGATCCTCCACATCGCCCTGCTGCGCGATCTCCGCGGAGAGCTTGCCTGGGCACTCGCGCTCGGGGTGGGGCTCGTCGGCGTCACGGTGAACCTCGCCGTCTCGGTCACCCTCGGGCTCCTCCTTTGGTGGGGGATCCAGGGCGTCCAGTCCGTGAAGGGCAGCCTGGCCCGCAGCCGCTGATCGCGCCGGGTCCCGGCATCCGGGCAGGCGCTCGGCGCGTGCGTTTGCGTTTCGAGCCGTGGTGACGCATCGTGGCCCGGTGACCACGCACGACATCGAGCTGCTCTGGTTCAGTGACTGCCCGAACCACGACCAGGCACGCCGCCTCCTGCAGGAAGTCGTCGCCGACCTCGCGCCGGGGACGCCGATCCGCGACATCGACGCGACCGATCCAGGCGTCGCCAGGGCCCACCGCTTCCCCGGGTCGCCGACGATCCGCATCGACGGACGGGACGTCGACCCGGCGTTCCGCGACCCGGGCGACTACACCCCGCGGTGCCGCATCTACTGGACGGCCGCGGGGCCGCGGGGCGTGCCCGAGCGGGGCTGGATCGAAGCCGCTCTCCGGGGCTGACCGCCGCGCGCCGGGGCCAATGGCCGCGCTCCGGGGCCGACGACCGGGCGCCGACAGGCGAACGTCCGGCGATCCACAGGTTCGGCCACGGGCAGCTGGCCGCCAGCGGCGGGCCGCTCCCGAGCTGTTGTCAAGTCGGGTAGGCGGGCCCGTCAGCAGGGACACTGCTGGAACCAATCGCCAGGTTCGCTCGTCCGGGTAGTGTCGCGACGGCATCGACGTCGGCTCATCGCAAGGGATGACATGACCCGCATCGGCATCCTTGCACTGCTCATCGTGTCTCTTCTCGGCGCGTGTTCCTCACCGTCCGTGGGCGCCACCATGTCGCCGTCCGTCGGCGTCAGCGCCTCGCCTTCCGTGGTCGTGTCGTCCCTGCCGTCGGCCACGGGATTTCCAGCGGAGGTCGCAGGCCTGCCGGTGGTCAGCGTCGCCAGGGCGGACGAACTGCTGCGCTCGGGCAGGCTCGACGGCCAGGCCGTCGCGGTGGCGGGCTACTTCGACCAGTTCACTCCGTCCTGTCCGTACCCGGGGCGCTACATCGGCCCGCTCGAGAGCTGGTGCCGGTTGGTGGCCTTCACGGACAGCCGCGTCACGGCGCAGCTGTGCCAGCCGGAGGGCTCCAACGGCATGCGCTGCAGCCAGCCGTCCGGGACGAACCTGTCGCCCTGGTTCATGGCCGAGACGAGCGGGAACCCCTGGTCGTTGCAGACGGGCGGCGCGACCGCCGAGCCGGTCGCCGTCGTGCTCATCGGCCACGCGGGCGACCCCCGGCAATGGCAGTGCACCGCCGCGACCCAGGCCGAATGCGCGGGCGCTTTCGTCGTCGATCGGATCGCCTGGGCGAACGGCCACGACATCCCGCCTTCGGCCCCACAGGTCGGCAGCGTTCAGGGGGGCAAGGCGGTCACGCCCAGGATGACCCTCCCGCAGGTCGCGGCCGCCATCGGGGTCGGCGACGACCTGCTGACCGGGGCCGCGCTCAGGAGGGGCGACGTAGCCACCGTCGACCCGCGCTGGAACCTCGCGGGCGACGGCGTCGTGTGGCTCGTGCGGTCGCTCGCGCCGGCGGTCGGGTCGGGGCAGACCCGCCCCGAGACGGTCTGGCTGGTCGACGACGCCACCGGGAAGGGCATCGACAGCCAACCACTGCAGCCGGCGGCGGACTACCGGCCGGCCCGGCTCTGGCAGATGGCCACCGTCTACGGGCTCGGCTGCTGCACGTGTGACGTGCTCGCGTTCTACCGCGTGCGCGCCGCCGACGGCACGACCGTCTACGAGGGCAGGGTGCGGGGCGACGCCTCGGGTGGCCAGGACGGGACGACCTACGGTGGCGGCTACATGTCCACCCCGCTCGACCTCCCGGCCGGCGAGTACTCGATCTCAGCCTGGCTGGCGCCCTACGGCGGCGGCGCGGGCGCGCCGCGGGACGAGTGCTCCGCCAGCGTCACGCTCGGGCCGCTCGACGACGTCCGGCTGAACGCGGACTTCCCGGCCGGCAAGGCGTGCGCCCTCGTGCCCGCGCCGTCTCCATCGCCAGGCCCGTAGCCAGCCAATTCGACCTCCA
>JAKAHX010000287.1 GCA_021814735.1 Chloroflexota bacterium
GCTCGTCCTCGACGGCGAACGGTTCGTCGACGGCGTCCTCGTCAAGCAGCCTCGCAGAGAGGAGGAGCAAGCGGCCTGATCACGTCAAGCCGGAGGGGAGTTTCCACGCAGGTTGACAAGAGCTCCAGGCGGTGGTCGGCTACGGCCTCTCCGAGACGTCGCCGGTGCTGACGGTCGCGTGGCCGCGCCGTCACCTCCTCGACGTGGAGCCGCCGGAGATGCGCCTCGCACGGCAGGCGACGACGGGCTGGCCCGTGCCCGGCGTGCGCATCCGCGTGGTGGCCTCGGACGGTACCGACGTGCGCCCCGACGGCACCCAGCTCGGCGAGATCGTGGTGCGCTCCAACGTGGTGATGGACGGCTACTACCTGGACCCGGAGGCCACGGCGGCCGCCATCCGCGACGGGTGGTTCCACACCGGCGACATGGCCACCGTCGACGAACAGGGCTACATCACCATCAAGGACCGCGCCAAGGACGTGATCATCAGCGGCGGCGAGAACATCTCGTCGGTGGAGATCGAGAACGCGCTCGCCGAGTTCCCGGGGCTCCTCGAGGCCGCCGTGGTGCCGGTCCCGGACGACACGTGGGGCGAGGTGCCGGCGGCCATCGTGGTCCTCAAGCCCGGCGTCACCGCCACCGCGGACGACATCATCGCGCACTGTCGCCAGCGCCTCGCCGGGTTCAAGGTGCCGCGGCGCGTCGAGTTCCGGGACCAGCTCCCCAAGGGCGGCACCGGCAAGATCCTGGAGGGCGAACTGCGCGAGCCGTTCTGGCGGGGCCAGGAGAAGCGGGTGCACTGACTCCGTCCGACACGGCCGCGGCAGCACGCGGCCGCGACATCAGCCGCCGGAGCAGCACACGGCCGCAGCAGGACGCGCCGCCCCTCGCCGCGTCCACCCGCCGCGCCGCCCTCGCCGGCCGGTGCCAGCGCCGCCGGAATGGCTGATGCGCCTCCCCGGGCCTCCCGGACGGTGAGACTTCTCTCACCGACGACCCATCGAGCGTTCATGCAGGACTCCGAAGCTCCCCACTGACCGGACGGCGCCGCCGCCCGGACGGAAGGGGAAGCGTTGAAGATCCTGCGTTCCGCCACGCACGTCCCGGCCATCGCCGCGGTCCTGGCCGCGCTGCTCGCACTGGCGATCATCCTCGTGATCGCGACGACCGGGCAGGCTGGTCCGCTCATCCCGTCGGCGGTGGTGATCGCCACCCCCACCCCCGCGCCGCGCCCGGCCGCGCCGGCCCCCACAGCCAGTGGCACGACCCCCGCCCGTGGCGGACCCGGCGGATCACCGTCGGCCGAAGGCGCGGCGACCCCGCTTGGCCTGCTTGCGGCCATCCTCGGCCCCGCCCCGGAGGGGAGTCCCACGGCGCGCGCGCTCGGCACGGCCGCCCCGGGAAGCGCCACGGCCCGGCCGACGGCCCGGCCCGCGTCCCCGGCTCCAACGCCAACGGCGACACCGTCGCCCGCCGACGGTGCGGCGCCCGCGCCGGCCACCGCGCCCACCGCGCCCACCCCGCAACCCGACGCCACCCCCGCGGGCACGCCGGAGCCAGCAGGCACCGAGACGCCGCAGCCCGCCTCCACCCCCGAACCGACTGGAGACTGAATGGCCACCTGCATCGTGACCGGCGCTGCCGGTTTCATCGGCTCACACCTCTCCGCGCGACTCCTCGCGGACGGCTGGCGGGTCATCGGCATCGACGGTTTCACCGACTCGTACGACCCGGTCGAGAAGCTCACCCGGGCTGCGACGCTCGCGCGGCACCCGCGCTTCCAGCTGGTGGCCGGCGACCTCGCCGAGATCCCGCTCGAGGTGCTGGCGCGCCGCGCCGAGGTGATCTTCCACCTGGCCGGCCGGCCCGGGGTGCGCCCCAGCTTCCGGCTCGGCAACCGCTATCACCACGACAACGTGGTGGCCACCTCCCGACTGCTCGCCGCGGCGCAGGGGAGCCCGTCGGTCCGCCGCCTCGTCTACGCCTCGTCCTCCTCGCTCTACGGCAATGCCCCGCTTCCCTTCAGCGAGGACGCCCCCGTGGCGCCGATCTCGCCCTACGGGCAGACGAAGCTGCTGGCGGAGCGGGCATGGCTGGCCGCCAGCGACGAGCGCCTCGGGGCAGTCGCGCTGCGCTACTTCACGGTCTACGGGCCGGACCAGCGCCCCGACCTGGCGCTCCGCCGGTTCGGAGAGGCCGCGCTCCGGGGACAGCCGCTGCAGATCCTCGGCGACGGCCGGCAGAGCCGCGATTTCACCTACGTCGACGACATCGTCGAGGCGACCGTCCTGGCAGCCTCGGCGCCCGTGGCGGGACTGGCGATCAACGTGGGGGGCGGCTCCCGCGTGACGCTGCTCGACGCCGTCGCGCTCCTGGAACAGCTGACCGGCCGCCCGGTCCGCGTGGAGCACAGCCCGGTGGCCCGCGGCGACGTCCGCCACACCGAGGCCGACCTGCACCGCGCCCACGAACTGCTGGGCTTCCGCCCGCGCGTCGCCTTCGCCGAGGGATATGCGCGGGAAATCGAGTGGATCCGGGACCGCATCGGTTCCGGCATCCGTCCCTCACGGTCGATCCGGCCGTCCCACCGACTGGAGCGAGTGGCATGAACACCCGACCATCCCTGCAGCGCCTCCTGCTCTACTCGCACGACACCTACGGCCTTGGCCACCTCCGGCGCAACGTGCTGATCGCGGAGGACCTCCTCGCCCACGTGCCCGGACTGCAGGTGGTCCTGCTCAGCGGGTCGCCGGTCTCGGCGCGCTTCCCGAGACCGCGAAACCTGACCGTGGTCCCGCTGCCGCCCGTGGTGAAGACGGGCGTCGACGAGTACGCCGCCCGTGACCCGCGCCTGCCGTTCTCGGTGGTGCGCCGTGCCCGGACCGCGATCATGGCGGACGTGGCCCGCCGGTTCGAGCCGGACGTGTTCCTGGTCGACCACGCGCCGCAGGGCATGAAGGGCGAGCTGCTGCCCGTCTTCGACGTGCTGCGCCGCGCATCCCCCGCCACCAGGGTGGTCCTTGGACTGCGCGACGTGGTAGACGAGCCGGCCGCCGTCCGGCGGGCCTGGGCGGCGCACGACGTGGCCGCCACCCTCGCCGACATCTACGACCGCGTGGCGGTCTACGGGAGCCGCGACGTCGTGGACGTGCGCGCCTACGGGATCCCGGCCGAGACACTCGCCCGCACCACCTACTGCGGCTACCTGTGCCGGCAGCCGGTTGCCGCCGCGCGCAGCCCCTTCCCCGGGCGGACGCCCGAGATGCGCTTCGTGCTGGGGACCGACGGAGGCGGCGGCGACGGCGTCGGCGTCCTCCGCTCCACGCTCGCGGCCGCGGAGCGGCTCGGGATCGCCAGCATGCTGGTGACCGGGCCCCTCATGGACGCCGCCGACCGGGCGAGCCTGGAGGCCGACGTCCG
>JAKAHX010000288.1 GCA_021814735.1 Chloroflexota bacterium
GGATCCCGACCGCGATCGCGACGTCGTACGCGGCTCCGTGCTTCCGGCGTCCGGCCGGGGCAAGGTTCACCGTGATCCGCTGCGCGGGATAGGCGAACCCGCTGTTCCGGATCGCACCCCGGACCCGTTCGCGCGCTTCCGACAGGGCGGTGTCCGGCAGTCCCACGATCTGGCACACGGGCAGACCCGGCGCGACGTCCACCTCGACGCGCACCAGCGCCCCCTGGAGCCCTTCCACGACCGCCGTCACGAGCGTCGCCAGCATGGGTCGAGCGTAGGGAGCGCGGCTCAACTCCAGCCGCCCGGCCGCTCCACCGCGGCCTTGCGCAGGCTCTACCGACGCTTATCGCGGCATCTACCCGCGTTCAGCGGCCTGGGAGCCCGCCTCTACTCGCGATTGGCCAACCCAGGGGTTCGGCCTCTACCCGCGCGCAACGGCACAGCGGTCCCGCTTGGCCGCCGCGGGCCCGACCGGGTCTGCCACCGCCTGCCGATCGTCCCGGACGTCCCGCCGCCGACAGGATGCCCTGTCGATGGCCGGCGTGCGCTCAGCTGGTTGCCGGCGCCAGCGCCGCCGAGTCCGCGGCGGTGGTATCCAGCCGGTCGAGCTGACGGACGAACTCCAGCACCGACTTGCCGAGCGCGGTATCGGACTTGGCCACTGCGAACGGCGCCCCCGTGTTGAGCGACGTGATCGCCACCCGGTAGTCGTTGACCACCTGGTACGAGATCCGCCGCCGGAGCGCGCTCTCCGCGTTCTTCACCGTGATGCCCGTGTAGGCGGTGGAGCGGTTCAGGACCAGCTGCACGCGACCCGAGCCGATCCCCAGCTGCGACATCGTCTCGAGCACCAGCCGCACGTTCTTCAGGCAGGACAGGTCGGCGGTCATCACCACGAAGACCACGTCGGCGGCGGCGATCACGTCGAGGTTGGTCTCGTCCAGGCGCTTGTCGATGTCGACGATCACGTAGTCGTAGCGCTGGCGGAGCAGCTCGACGATCTGCGTCATGTGATGCTGGTCGGCGCTGACGAGCTCCGCCATCTCGGGCGACGGCGGCGCGAGCAGCAGGTCGATCCCGGCCTCGTGGTGGATCAACACCGACTTGAGGATGTCCTGGTCGATGGACGGTGCCGCCACGACGTCGACGATCGACTTTCGATCGAGCCCGAGGTCGAGGAAGACCCGGTGATCGCCGAATTGCAGGTTGCCGTCTACCAGGGCGACGCGCCGACCCTGGTCGCGCTGCAGCGCGATCGCCGCGTTGATCGCGAGGGTGGTCGTGCCGACGCCGCCCTTGGCGCCGTAGAAGGCCAGGACCCGCCCGGCGGCCGCCTGCTGCGGAGCCGTCTCCACGAGGCGCGGCGCGAACCGGGCCAGCAGGCTGCGGATGCGGGCCAGCAGCTCCGCCGGGTGGAACGGCTTGACGAGGTAGTCGTCGGCGCCGGCCCGCAGCCCGCGCACCTTCTGCTCGATGTCCGTCTCGGCGGTGACCATGATGATCGGGACGTGCGCGGCCGAGCCCTCGTCCGCGCGGATCCGCTCGGCCACCTGGTAACCGTCGAGCTTGGGGAGCATGATGTCGAGCAGGATCAGGTCGGGATGGTCCCGCTCCAGGACGCGCAACGCCTCTGCGCCGTCGACGGCCGCGAGGATCTCGAATCCTTCCTGCTTCAGGGTGTACCCCAGCACCCGCTGGGTGTCGGGATCGTCATCGACAATCAGGATCTTGGCGGCGGCCATCGGACCTCTCTGGGGGGCGTGCCTCGAGTCGGGCGGATGATACCCGCCCGATCCCGGGATGTATCCGGCGATTCTCGACGACGGGCTCTCTCCTGTCGAGCGTCCGCCCGCCTGCCTTACCGTTCGGCGCCAGGGCGGCGCGAACCTCCTACGAGGATCACGCGTCCCCGGGCGGCGCTTCGCCAGGCTCGGCTGGCGTGGCGGATGCCGGCATCGCCCCCGACGTGCCGGGCGTCCCGACGCTCGCCCCGCCGGTGGCCGGGCCGCCGTCGCCGCCGCTGGACATCCCGCCGCTCACGAAACCGGTGATCGGCTTCAGCAGCTCGGTGAACTCGAGCGGGATCACGAACTTCGTGGCCGGGCCCGTCCCCAGCGTCTTGAGCGCATCGAGGTACTGCAGCGCCATCGTCTTCTGGTCCACGCCCTTGGCGGCCGCGAAGATCCGGTTCAGCGCCTCGCTGAAGCCCTCCGCCCGCAGGATCGCCGCCTGGCGATCGCCCTCGGCGCGAAGGATCGCCGACTGCTTGTCGCCCTCGGCCACGTTGATCGTCGACTGACGCGTGCCTTCCGACTCGGTGATCACGGCACGCCGCGTCCGCTCGGCGGAGAGCTGCCGGTTCATCGCCTCCTGGACGTCGCGCGGCGGGGTGATCTCGCGGATCTCGACCGTCGTCACCTTGCCGCCCCAGCGTTCCGTGACCTCGTCGAGCTTGGCGCGCAGGATCTCGTTGATCTGCTCGCGCTTGGAGAGGACCTCGTCGAGGAGGATGTCGCCGATCACCGCGCGCAGCGTGGTGGTCGCGACGCCCTGCAGGGCGCCGGCAAAGTAGGCCACCTGCACCACGCTCTTCAGCGGGTCGACGATGCGCCAGTAGATCAGGAAGTCGACGTTGATGGGCGCGTTGTCCTTGGTGATGGTGGTCTGGCTGGGAACCTCGATGAACTGCTCGCGCAGGTCCACCGTCACCGGCCGGTCCACGATCGGGATGAGGAAGACCAGGCCCGGACCGCGCACCAGGTCCGGGCCCGTGCGGCCGAACCGGAACACGACCAGCCGGGCGTACTCGTTGACGATGCGCACCGACAGGTAGACCAGCACCAGCAGGACGACGATGACGAGCACGAGCGCGCCCAGCGCGATCGGGTCGAGACTCATCGGCCGGATACCTCCAGCTCAGCCGACCCCTCGGGACCGGCGCGTTCCACCACCAGCGTCAGGCCGTCCTGCCCGACGACACGGACGGCCTCCCCGCGATCCAGCGCGGCGCCATCCGCGCTTCGTGCGCTCCACTCCTCGCCGCCGGCGAAGACCGTCCCTACCGGCACCAGCGGGCGGCGCACGCTGGCGAGCATCCCCGTCGGCACCGAGGTGGCGCCGGCGGCCGAGCTTCCGCCGAGCCCGATCGGCAGCCTGGGCCGGTGGCGGAGCCTCCACGCGGTCGCGACCACCACGAGCATGAACGCCGCGGTCAAGCCGGACATCGCGGCGATGATCGGCCACGCTACGCCGATCCCGCCGCCCGCGGGCCCCGGCTGCGTGTAGAGCGCGCCGGCGCCCAGGATGAAGCAGGCGAGCCCGGCGAGCGTGAGCAGCCCGTGGCTCGTGACCGTCAGATCCAGCACGAACAGCGTGAGCGCCAGCACGATGAGCAGGAGCCCAGCCAGGTTGAGCGG
>JAKAHX010000289.1 GCA_021814735.1 Chloroflexota bacterium
GGTTCGCCAGCGGCGAGTCCTCGCGCAGGATCCAGTCGCCGAGCGGCTTGCGGTAGACGCTCGCCGAGCTCACCAGCACGAACTGGTCGGCGCGGCCACGGAAGAGGCGCAGGTCGCGCTCCACGTCATCGGGGGTGAAGGCGATCCAGTCCAC
This sequence comes from Chloroflexota bacterium, assembly GCA_021814735.1. Lineage (GTDB taxonomy): Bacteria > Chloroflexota > Limnocylindria > Limnocylindrales > CSP1-4 > JAJYNJ01. Next base: position 155 of record JAKAHX010000289.1, read on the forward strand.
CACCGCGTCGAAGCGATGTCCCGCCAGCGCGGCCTCCACGGCCGGCTCGTCGTGCACGTCAGCCACGAGGACGGTGGCACCGGGTGCCGCGTCCGGCCGCTCGCCTCGGTTGAGGAGGAAGAGCTCCATGCCGCGCTCCAGGGCGAGCCGCGAGCAGGCGCCGCTGATCAGGCCGGTGCCGCCGATGAACAGGACCTTCATGTCGCGTCTCCCTGCGGGTGCATCCAGCGTAGCGGGGCGGGTCGGGCGCGACGTGCCGCCACCGGCGTCACCGGGCGCCGCACGGGGCGGCCATCGTGCGGGCCGTCGCGTGGCTCATGCTGCGGCGGTTCCGGCACGCGCGGGCGCGGCCTCGCCGGATCGTCAGGGAGTTGGCTGGCGAGGAAGGATTCGAACCTTCAATCCCCTGATCCAGAGTCAGGTGCCTTACCGTTAGGCCACTCGCCAGCGCCAGTCGGCAATGATAGCCCACGGCGCCCGGGTCGGGCGCGGCCGCACGCGGTTCACCGGTTCGGGTGCTCCAGCTGCCGAATGTACTCCTGGACCGCAGGCCCGAGGATCATGCCGGCCGCCTCGATCGCGGCCCGCACGTCCGAGCTGGGCCAGTCCGCCGGAAGCAGCTCGTCGGGCAGGACCGGATCCTCGATCGCGGTGGCGGAGACGGGAACCATCGCCTCCCACATCGCACGCACCGCGTCGGCGCCCGTCGGCGGCGCGAGTCGGAGCCTGTCGGCGACGCGCTGCAGCGCCGCCGCGTGCAAACGGTACGCGGCGGCGAGTTCCGCGAGTGGCCACGCCTCGGCCGCCGCGGCCCGGGCATCCTCCGGCGCGAGCCGGAGCTCGGCGCGCAACAGGCGGCTCCCCTTCGGCGCCTGAGCGAGGAGACCGTCGATACGCGACCAGCGCGACGCGTCGGCGACGATGAGCAACCCGGGGCGGAGGACGCCGAACCCGGCCTGCACGGCCGCTCGTCGCAGCGCATCGCGGTAGGCGCGCGCGGTCTCCGGGATCGAGAACAGCAGCCCGTGGAAGGTGCCGTCCCATGGTGCACGCGGCTCCATCACCGGAGCGAGGACGGCCGCAGACATGCGGCGCGCGGCGTCGGCCAGCGCGTACTCGACCACGGGTCCCACCCGCGTGGAGCCGAGCCACCCGCCTCGTCGCATTCGGAGGATCGTCGCCCGGGCGGTCGGCTCGCTCATGCCGAGCGCGCCCAGCAGCGCGACAAGCACCGGGCCGGCGAGCGGGCGTGACTGCGGCCCCGTTGCGCCGAACGCGAAGATCACCGCCCCGGCCGCCTGGTCGCGCAGCGCCCTGGGGTCGTCAAGTTGTCGTTTTGTGCGCATGATCGTTGACGGTATCCTATCGATATGTTATGGTGCGTGTCCGTGCGCATGACTGCAGTATAGAGCAGCGCAAGGCGCGAGGGAGGCAGGGATGGTCGGGCAGGCTCCGTCGGGGAGCGGCGTGGTGGTCGAGTTCCGGACCGTGCACAAGTCGTATGGCGAGACGAGGGCGCTGCAGGGGATCGACCTGGAGGTGCGCCAGGGGGAATCGGTCGCGGTCCTGGGGCCCAACGGCGCCGGGAAGACCACCGCGATCAGCCTGATGCTGGGGCTCCGGCAACCCACGTCCGGGACCGTCCGGCTGTTCGGGCTGCCGCCCGGTGACCGGCGGGCGCGGTCGCGCCGCGGGGCAATGCTCCAGGAGTCGGGCGTGCCGCCGGTGCTCACCGTGCGGGAGGTCGTCGACCTGTTCCGCGCCTACTACCCGGCACCAATGAACGCGGACCGCGCGATCGGCCTGGCGGGCCTGGGGGGCCAGGCCCGGACGCCGGTGGGACGGCTCTCCGGCGGCCAGCGCCAGCGCCTCTATTACGCGCTCGCGGTGTGCGGCGATCCCGAGGCGCTCTTCCTGGACGAGCCCACGGTCGCGATGGACGTGGCCGCTCGTCGCGCGTTCCTCGGGACGATCGCGGAGTTCGCCGCGTGCGGCAGGACGATCGTCCTCACCACCCACGATCTCGGCGAGGCAGACGAACTCGCGCAGCGGGTCATCGTGATCGACCACGGACGGGTGGTCGCCGACGACAGCCCGGCGCGCCTCAAGGCACTGGTGCCCGGGAAGCGTGTCCGGTTCCGCACGGACGGGCTGCTCGATGACGCGTGGCTCGCTGGCCTGCCGGTCCGGGGTCTCGTCCGGGAGGGAGGCGACGTCCAATTCCTCAGCAACGAGCCCGAGGATGTGCTCTCGGCGCTCGTTGCGCGCGGCGTGCGCCTGCGGGACCTGGAGGTGATCGGGGCCAGCCTCGAGGAGGCCTTCCTGGCCCTCGTCAGCCCGCAGGGGGTGCTCCAGTGACCGAGATGTCGACGGCGTGCACGACGGTTCACGCACGAACCAGGCCCGTGGCCTCCGTGCTCCCGATGCTCGTAGCGCAGACGCGCGCGCAGCTGCGGGCGTTCTGGCGGGTGCCGTCGCTGAGCGCAACGGCCCTCCTGATGCCGCTCATGCTCTTCGTCTTCTTCGTGATGCCCCACGCCCACGACCCGTGGCAGGGCCAGGTAAGCCTCGGCGCATACATGCTGGCGGCGATCGGTGCGTATGCGGCAGGCAACGTCATGGTCTTCAACTTCGGCGTGACCGTGGCCCTCGACCGGGGCCAGAAGGTGGATCTGCTGATGCGCGCGGCGCCGCTGCCAGGATGGGTCTACCTCGCCGCCCGGATCGTGGCGGCCCTCCTCTTCGCGGCGCTCGCGGTGGGCGCGCTCTTCGCGGTGGCACTCGTCGCCGGCGGCATCCGGCTCGACCCCGCGGCCTGGCTCGACCTGGCCATGCGCCTGCTCGCCGGTGCCGTGCCCTTCCTCGCCCTCGGGTTCGCGGTCGCCTACCTGGCCGGACCGAACTCGGCCCCCGCGATCGCCAATCTCGTCTATCTCGGGATGGCATTCGCATCGGGGATGCTGGTGCCGCTCGAGCAGATGCCGGACTTCCTGCGGTCCGTGGCGCCGGCGCTTCCCACGTACCACTACGCGCAGTTGGCCTGGGGTGCGCTGGGTGCAGGCAATGAGCCCGCCCGCGTGGCGGCCGCATGGCTGCTCGCCTGGACGCTGGCGCTGTTCGTGCTGGCCACGATCGCGTACCGGCGAGAGGGGCGGCAGCGGTTTGCGTAGACTGGCGGCCATGCCCGACGCGGTGTCGCTCCGCACCTTCGCCTGGTCCGACTACGAGGCGGTGATCGCGTTG
>JAKAHX010000290.1 GCA_021814735.1 Chloroflexota bacterium
TTCCGCCAGGGAGGCTCGGCCGCGACCACGGCCCGTTGGTTCGCTCGCCTGGGGCTGGACGCCGCGCTCGTCACCGCGGTTGCCGACGACGGCCTGGGGGACGGACTGGTCGCGTACATGGAGTCCTGCGGGGTCGAGGTGCATGCCGCGCGCGTGCATCGTTCGCACACCGGGCGGCTCGGGGTGCTGGTCGAGGCCGGGGACCGCTCGTTCGTCGCCGATCGGGGCGCGATCCACCGACTGGCACCGAGGCGCCTCCGTGCCTCGTGGTTCCGGGGCGCGCGGCTCCTGCACGTGCCCGCGTACTCGCTGGTCGGGGATCGGATCGCGGCAACGACCGAGAGGGCCGCGAGGCTCGCGGCGCAGGCGGGGGCCGTCATCAGCCTGGACCTGTCATCAGCAGGGTTCCTCGCATCGGAAGGCCCGGAGCGCATCCTGGCGCGTGTCGCGTCACTGCGGCCGGACGTGATCCTGGCCACCCGCCAGGAGGCGGTTGCGGCGACCTCGGAAGGCGGGGTCGAGCGGCTCCTGGAACTGGCGCCGCTGGTCGTGGTCAAGGAGGGCGCCCTGGGCGCCGCGGCGTACCGGCGCGCTGGCGGTCTCGCGGCACGGTCCTCGGCCCGGGCGGCGCGCGTGCTGGACACGACGGGGGCGGGTGACGCCTTCGACGCAGGCTTCCTGGCGGCCCTCGTGGCCGACGTCGTCGATCCGGTGCACCCCGCCGACCGTGAGCTGCTGCAGGCGCTCGACGCGGGGCACCGGACCGCGATCCGCGAGCTCATCGGGCGGCGCGACGAGTTGGATGTCGCCGTCCGCGGCGTGCGGCGGGGCGCCCGCGCCCGGGTCGAGCCAGGATGACCGACGCGAAGGCCGGTGACCGCGAGCCCGAGGACGGCCTCGGGGACCCGCTGGCCCCCTAACGACCTGCCGGCTCCCTCCCCTGCGCGAGCGCGGCGGCCAGACGGCCCGCGGTGCGTGCGTTGTTGCGGATCAGCGACAGGTTCGCTCGCACCGTGGCCCCCCCGGTGAGCTCGGCCATCCGGGCCAGCAGCCACGGGGTGAGGGCGCCCCCGCGGATTCCCGCCGACGTGGCCTCGGCCGTGGCGCGGTCGATGACCGCCTCCAGCTGCTCGCGCGGGACCTGGTCCTCCTCCGGGACCGGCGTGCACACCAGCATGCCGCTGCCGAGATCGAGCTGCAGGTGCAGTGCGGCGATGCCAGCCGCCTCCTCGGCCGTCGCGACCGAGATCGGCGACGGGACCCCGCTGCTGCGCGCCCAGAACGCGGGCACCTCGTCCGCGCCGATCGTCACCAGTGGCACACCGCGCGTCTCGAGCGCCTCCACCGTCAGCGGCACGTCGAGGATCAGTTTCGGACCCGCGCAGACCACCACCACCGGCGTCCGGGCCAGCTCGTCGAGGTCGGCCGAGATGTCCAGACTGCCGCGACCTCCGTCGGGGGCGACGAGGGCACCGCGATGCACCCCGCCGATGCCGCCCGTGGCGAAGACCGCGATCCCGGCCGCCTGCGCCGCGATCATGGTCGCCGACACCGTCGTGGCACCCCACCCGCCCCGGTGGAGCGCCGCGGCCAGGGTGGGCCGCGCGACCTTTGCCACACTGGGCGCCGTCGCGAGCGTCTCGAGCTCGTCCCCGCCGAGCCCGACCAGCAACCGGCCGTCGTGCATGGCGACCGTGGCGGGCACCGCCCCCGCGGCACGGACCGCGCGCTCGCTGTCTCGGGCGATCTCGAGGTTCTCCGGGTACGGGAACCCGTGGCTGATGAGCGTCGACTCGAGCGCGACCACCGGCCGGCCCGCGCGCAGGGCGTCGGCCACCTCGTCCGCGACACGGAGGACCGTACCGATCCCGCGCGTTCCGGATCCGCGCTCGATCCGCCCGTCCCAGGTCCCGCTCACTCTAGCCTCCACGTCCCGCCTGCGCCTGCGCCTGCGCCTGCGCCTGCGCCTGCGCCTGCGCCTGCGCACCGATTGTCGGCCGCGCGGCATCATCCAACTACCCCGTTGACAAGCGCCTCCGGCCGACGGTATACCAGCGCGCAACCGGTTGCGCAACCGGTTGCATCGGTAGGTGGAGGCAGGGATTGCCTGGAGCGCGCGTGACGATCCGGGACGTGGCTGCAGCCGCCGGCGTGCACGCGTCCACCGTCTCCCGGATCCTCCGCGGTCCCGATGGTTCCGCCAGTCCGTCACGTGAACGGGTCCTCGCCGTGGCCGCCGAGCTCGGGTACCGCCCGAACCTGCTGGCCCGGGCGCTGACCGAAAACCGCGCCCCGATCGTGCCGCTCCTGATCCCGGACGTAGCCAACGCGTTCTTCCCCGCCGTCGCACTGGGTGCCGAGGAAGCGGCCCGTCGGGCAGGATACGCACTACTCCTCTGCAACACAGAGAGCGCCTCGAACCTGGAGCGACAGTACCTGGAATCGCTGGTCCCGCTGCAGGTGCCGTTCGTCGTGGTGGTGCCGAACGCCGAGACCTCGGCCGAGACGTTGCGGGACTTCACGTCGCGATGCCCGATCGTGATCGTGGACCGGCTGCTCGACGGGCTGGATCTTCCAAGTGTCACGGTGGACAACACGCTGGGCGGACGCCTCGCCACCGAGCACCTCATTGGACTCGGGCACACGCACATCGCCTGCATCGCGGGTCCCCAGGACGCGAGCACGGCGCGCGACCGCCTGCAGGGGTACGCGCTGGCCATGGAGGAGCGGTCGCTCGAGCCGCTCGTCATTCCCGGCGGGTTCACCACGGAGCACGGCGCCCGGGCCGCTCAGGCGTTCCTGAAGCTCAGCCCGCGGCCCACTGCTGTCACCGCGCCGAACGACCTGGCGGCGCTGGCCTTCATCCACGAGCTGGCCCGGCGCGGCGTCCGGGTGCCAGAGGACGTCTCCGTCGTCGGGTTCGACGATCTCGTGTTCGCCGCCTACTCGCGGCCCGCGCTAACCACCATCCACCAGCCGGCGAAGCGGCTGGGATCCACCGCCATCGACCTCGCCCTGTCGGCCGGCACCGACGCGCAAGTCTCCCACATCCGCCTGCGCCCGCGGCTGGTCGTTCGCGAGTCGACGAGGGTTCGCGCGTGAGGATCGTGGTCTTCGGCAGCCTGAACTTCGACACGACGCTGACCGTGGAGCACCAGCCGGCCTGGGGCGAGACGATCCTCGCGGAGCGCGCGTCCACGGCCGCCGGAGGCAAGGGCGCCAACCAAGCCGTGGCCGCCGCGCGCATCGGTCGCTCGCCCGTCGCCATGGTCGGCCGCGTCGGCGCCGACGGCGCCGGGGCGTTCCTGCGAGCTCAGCTGGCGACGAGCGGGGTGACGGACCTGGTCCACACGGATCCCGCGCTCGCGACGGGTGGCGCATTCATCCTGCGGA
>JAKAHX010000291.1 GCA_021814735.1 Chloroflexota bacterium
GTGGACGGTGACGGCGGGCATGGGACGCGGTTCGCTTTCTGCCGGATGGGCGGCGCTTGACGGTGCGATGGATGGTAGCGGCGCGCTCCGGCGCCTCGGGTCATGACGCGGCCAGCATCTCCAGGAGCTCGGTGAGTCGCGCGATGGAGGCGGAGTCGAGGCGCTCCCCGATCGCGCGGTCGAGGACGCCGGCATGATGGGCCAGCGCACCCGGCAGGGCACGCAGCCCGGCGTCGGTCAGCTCCGCGTAGGTCCCCCTGCGATCCGAGGGACACCCCACGCGGACCACCAGGCCCCCGGCAACCAGCGCGTCGATGCGGCGGGTCAGGCCGCTCGGCGTGAGGCCGCTTCGCTCGGCCAGGTCCCCCAGGCGGAGCCGGCGGGCGGGCGCCTCTGCCAACGGCAGGAGGACGTCGATCGCCTCGGGTCCCAGCACGTGGCAGGCGGCCGCGTCGCGCTCGAGGGCGCGCTCCATGGCAGCGTGCGCCCCCACCAGCGCAGCGCGCAGGCGGATACTCGCGGGGATGTCATCGGGGGTGACGCTCCGCACGGCGGAGGTCTCGTCGGTCTTGGTGGCCCCGGCTGTCTGGTCGGCGGCGTCGGCCGCGGCGGTCGCGGTGGCCGCGGCTGCCAGGCCGTTCGCATCGATCATGCCGCCACCTCCAATCGCCCGGGGTCGTCGGCCACGCCGGACGCGCGGACCCACGCGGAGAAGTCGGCCAGCAGCGCGGCCAGCTCCGCGCGCAGAGCCGGATCCGAGAGGTCGCCGGCCGCGTCGACGAGCTGCCCGGCGAGGGGGATCCCAAGCCGCCGCTCGAAGGCGCGGGCGCCCAGGAAGCCGAGGATCTCGTGGGCATGGCCCAGCGCGTACTTGACGGCCGAGCGTCCCGCCGTGGCGCCCATGAGGAGCACAGGGCGGCCGGCCAGCGGAGCCGCCGCAGGCGGCCGCGAGGCCCAGTCGATGGCGTTCTTCACGACCGCCGGCAGGCTGTGGTTGTACTCGGGCGTCACCACGAGCAGTCCGTCCGACGCGGCGATCGCCGCTCGCAGCGCCCGCACCTCGGGCGTGGCGTCGCGAGCATCCAGGTCGGCGTCGTAGAACGGAAGCCGCTCGATCGGAAAGGCCTCGATCGCGACACCCGCTGGCGACAGGACACGCGCGGCCCCGAGGAGCGCGCCGTTCAGGGACCCGCGCCGCGTGCTGCCGAGCAGCGCCACGAGGCGGATGGCGCGAGGCGGGCGCACGTCCGGGGTTCCCGGCCGCTGCGCGTCCGCGTTCGCCGAATCGGCGCCAGCCAGGGAGACCGACTCCGGGCCTGGGACGGGTCCGGAGGCGGGCGTGGACTCGGAGGCGGGTGCCGATCCGGGGCCGGGTACGGAGGTCGGAACGGCGTTCGAAACAGAGAGCTTTGTCATTGCAGACGCAATTATTGCGCCAGCAATGACAGGCGTCAAGACCCCCGTCGGCGTGCGGCGGCGAGCCGGCTCCGATGCGCCCCGCGACGTGCAGTGTGCCCGTGCCAGGCGTGGCTCGACGTGACTCACCACGACCTTACCAGCCTGGCCGCACCCGCCATCGCGCCGCGTGCCGCCCCACCCGGGCGGTGCCACGTGTGCCATGCCGTGCCAACCTGCGTAGACTGCCGTGATGGCCGGACCGCCTGCCCGCACCACCGCGGCACTCCTGGTCGAGTGCCTGGCCGCCGAAGGGTGCCCCTTCGTCTTCTCGGTGCCCGGGGAGGAGACCATGGACCTCCTCGACGCCCTGGGTCGCCAGGAGACCGTCCGTCATGTCACCACCCGGCACGAGCAGGGCGCGGCGTTCATGGCCGACGTCCACGGTCGTCTCACGGGTCGCGCCGCCGTGGCCATGGCCACCCTCGGACCGGGTGCCACCAACCTGGTGACCGGGATCGCGGACGCGTACCTCGACCACGCGCCGATGGTGGCGCTGACCGGCCAGGCCGGGTCGGACAAGACCCACAAGGAGGCCCACCAGTACGTGGACGTCGTCCGCATGCTGGAGCCGGTCACCAAGTGGAACCAGCGCGTGGAGCAGGCCGGCACCGTGCCGGAGATCGTCCGCAAGGCGTTCCGGGTGGCGCAGCTCGAGAAGCCCGGCCCAACCCACGTCGAGCTGCCGGAGAACATCGCGGCCCAGGCGGCGCCCGAGGGCCTTCGACCGCTGCCGCCCACGTCGACCTATCTCCCCCATCCCACCGACGAGGCAATCGCCCACGCCGCGCGCCTGCTGGTGGCGTCGAGCCGTCCGCTGGTGCTGGTGGGCAACGGGGTCCTCCGCCGGAGCGCGTCGGCCGAGCTGCGCGCCTTCGCCCGGGGGCTCCACGTCCCGGTGGCGGTCACCTTCATGGGCAAGGGTGCGATCGACGATCGGAGCCACCTGTCGCTCATGGCCGTGGGCCTGCAGGCGCGGGATCACGTCCTCTCCGGCTTCGACCGGGCGGACCTGGTGGTGGCCGTGGGCTACGACCTGGTGGAGTACGCGCCATCGCGCTGGAACCCCGACGGGCGCAAGCGGATCATCCACGTGGACACCCAGCCGGCCGAGGTGGACGCGGCCTACCGGCCCGAGGTGGAGCTCGTCGGCGACATCGGGGGAACGCTGCGCCGGCTCCTGGCAGCCGTCCTGCCGGAGGGCGTCGGCGGGCGGGATGCCGACGCGCGCCACCGGGCGCGCGAGACGCTGGTCCACCAGGACCTGCGCACGGCGCTGCTGGCCGACCTGCGCGCCTACGCGGCGGACGACGGATGGCCGATCCGACCGCAGAAGGCCATCGCGGACCTGCGGCGGGCGCTCGGTCCGCGGGACATCGTGGTGAGCGACGTCGGCGCGCACAAGATCTGGGTCGCACGGCTGTATGCCGCCTACGAGCCCAACACCGTCATCATCTCCAATGGCTTCGCGGCGATGGGGATCTCGCTGCCAGGGGCGATCGCCGCCAAGCTGGTCCACCCGGAGCGCCGCGTGGTCGCACTGTGCGGGGACGGCGGCTTCCTGATGAACTCGCAGGAGCTGGAGACCGCGCAGCGGATCGGCGCCAACATCACCGTCGTCGTCTGGCGGGACGACGGCTACGGCCTGATCGACTGGAAGCAGCGCAACGCGTTCGGCCGACCCTTCGGCGTCGAGTTCGGCAACCCGGACCTCGTCGCCTACGCGCGTTCCTTCGGGCTGGCCGCCTGGCGCCCCGCCTCGGCCTCGGACCTCTACCCCACTCTCATGCGTGCGCTGGAGCACGACGGGCCGTCGCTGGTGGAGGTGCCCATCGACTACCGCGAGAACCTGCGCCTGACCGAGCGCCTGGGCGCGCTCTCCTCGTCGGGCTAGCGGGGCGGATCAGCGCGCGGGGCAGGCGGGCCGGACCGGCTTC
>JAKAHX010000292.1 GCA_021814735.1 Chloroflexota bacterium
CGCCTGCAGGGCCGGCGCTCGCCGTGCCGGCGCTGGCCCCGCCGCCGTAGGTGCCCCCGTATCCGCCGGCCTCGGCCGACGCTCCCGCCGCTGCGGCCGCGGAGGTCCCGCCCCCACCGGTGCCGGGGCTGCCGTAGGCGGACGCGGAACACGCCCCCACGAGCAAGGCGGCCGCGGCCAGGAGCACGATCGAACGCAGCGTCGGCCTCCCGAGCGGACCGCGCGCTGCTGGTTGCCTGGGATGCATGAGGACCCCCCGTCTGCCTGCGATCTCCGCTACCGGCGACCGGGATCGGCCGTCGGTCGGCACCGCATGTCCCCCGATACGTCGGCGCCCGCCGAACGGTTTGCGGGCAGCGTCTCAGTGGTCGGCGCGGGCCTGCGCTCTATGCTGGGTCAGTGCCACGCGCCCCGTGGATCTCACGAGCGGGGCCGCGGGCGCGGCCGTGGGGGGATCCAGCGATGTCGAGTGCACCTGTTGTCCTGGTCCCGGGGTTCTGGCTGGGCGCGTGGGCGTGGGACGAGGTGGCCGCTGTGCTGCGGGCCGGCGGTCACGAGGTCACCGCGCTGAACCTCCCGGGGCTCGAATCGGCGGACGCGGACCGGTCCGGGATCACGCTCTCCGATCACGTGGGGGCGATCTGCGCGGCGATCCGGGCGGCCGATGCGCCGGTGGTGCTCGTGGTGCACAGCGCGGCGGGGTTTTCGGGATACGCCGCGAGCGACCGCGTCCCGGAGCGGATCGCGGCCATGGTGTACGTCGACACCGCGCCCGGCGAGGGCGCGCTCGACCCTGGGTTCACGGATGCCGAACGGCCGCTCGACTGGGAGGAACTCGCAGCGGAGGAGAACCTCGACGAGCTCACGGAGGAGCAGCTCGAGACGTTCAGACGGCGGGCGGTTCCGGAACCGGGCGGTGTGCTTCGCGAATCGCTTCCCCTGACCAACGACGCCCGTCGCGACATCCCCAGCACGATGGTCTGCACCGGGTTCACCGCGGAGCAGTACCGTGCCTACGCCAGGGAACACGACTGGGCCTGGCTGCGCGGGCTGGGGGAGCTGCGCGACGTGACCTGGATCGATCTGCCGACGAGCCACTGGCCCATGTGGTCCCGCCCGCGCGAGCTCGCGGCGATCATCGGCGACGTTGCCGGGAGGCATGCACCGCACGGCTGATGCCGACCGCCCCGGCCGCGGCGGCCGACCGCCGCCGCCGACCGCCGCCGTTCGTCCGCTGCACCTCGTCCGCGGCCGAACGGCAGGCCGCGGGTCGTGACCATCGCCACCGCCGATGGGCCCCCATGGAACGCTGGCCCTGCTCGTTCGGGCAGCTGCGCCGTCCCATTGGGCGCTCGCTACGCGCCTGGGACTGTCCGAAGCGGGCGGAACAGGGCCCGAGGCGATCGGCGACCACGCCGAGGAAGGCGGAGGTCGCGCGCGACTGCGGACGTTCGGCCCTGTCGGCAGCCCGTGCTGCGGGCCACGCTGCACATGCCGCGCGATCCGACGGCGAACCGGGTGAGCCGTGCACTGCATCGTCCTGGTCAAGCAGGTCCCCGACGTGTCCAATGTCCCGGAGGATGCCTGGGATACCGAGAAAGGCACCCTCCGGCGGGGCATGCTGGAGAGCGTCCTCAACCCCCTCGACCTGCACGCGCTCACCTTCGCACGCTCGGTGACGGCGGCAGATCCCGATGCCCGCACGGTCTATCTCACCATGGGGCCGCCCCAGGCGCGCGACGTGCTGGTCGACTGCCTGGCACGCGCCCCCGGCGACGCGGTCCTCCTCACCGATCGGGCATTCGCGGGCGCCGACACCGTTGCCACCGCGTACTCGCTCGCCTGCGCGATCCGTCGCATCGAGCGCGAGTGCTTCGCCGGGGGCCGGGAGTACCTGGTCGTCGCCGGGATGCAGTCGGTGGACGGTGACACGGCCCAGGTTCCGCCGCAGATCGCCGAGGAGCTGGGAATCGAGCAGGTGGCCTACGTCTCGAGTCCAGACGTCGGTCCCGGCCTGGAGCTCCGACGGATCGGCGCACGCGGGACGGAGACCGTCCGGCCGCGCCGGCTGCCGCTGCTGGTGACCGTCACCGCCTGCACCCGGCCCCTCTATCGCTCGTTCCACCTAGCCCGCCGTGCCCGGACCGCGCCCATCCAGGAGTGGAGTGCCGCGTCGGTCGACGCGGCGCCCGAACGGACCGGTCTGCGGGGATCGCGCACACAGGTGTATCGACTCTTCTCGCCCACCGAGGGCCAGGCCCGCCGCTGCGTCATGGCGCATGACGCCGCGGAACTGCTGGCGCTGCTGGAGGCTGCCTACCGGGCAGGACCACGACCCGTCGCCGACGCGGACACCGAGGGGTCCTACGACCTGGCCGGTCGCACGCCCACCTACCAGGGCGAGTTCTGGGTGTACGCCGAGCGGGACAGCGGAGGGGTGCACGGCGCGTCGCTGGCCCTGGTTGGCAAGGCGCGCCAACTCGCCGATCAGCTCGGGGTGGGCGTAGGCGCGGTGCTCGCCGACGCGGAGCCGGGCGACCTGCCCCGGGAGTTGATCGCGCGGGGGGCCGACCGCGTCTACGTCCTGCAGCACCCCCTGCTGGCTCGTCTCGTGCCGAGCAGCCATGCCCGCACCGTCGCGGGCGCCGTAGGGGCCTTCCGCCCCCAGGTGCTGCTGTTCGGCGCGACGCCCTGGGGTCGCGAGCTTGCGCCCCGCGTCGCGTACGCGGCGGACTGCGGGCTGACCGCCGACTGCACGAGGCTCCAGGTCGGCGACTACACCAAGGGTGCCGTGTCACTGGTGGGGATCCTGCAGCAGACCCGGCCGGCCCTGGGGGGCAACGTGATGGCCACCATCATGACCCGCGCCTCGCCGACGCAGATGGCCACCGTTCGCCCCGGCGTGTTCGAGATCCCGCCTCCCGACCCCGGCCGGACCGGCGAGGTCGTCGCGGTTCCCGTCAGCCTGGCCGAGGAGGAGATCGGGATCGAGATCGTGGCAGTGGAACCGACGGCCGCGGCCTCCTCGATCCGGGATGCCGAGATCGTGGTCTCCGGCGGACGGGGGCTCCATTCGCGGGAGGAGTTCCAGGCCCTCCTGGAGCCACTCGCACACGCCCTGGCCTCCCGCCTGGGGGCGCGTGCCGACCTGGGCGCCTCGCGGATGGCGGTGGAGGACGGCTACGCGGGCCGCGAACGGCAGGTGGGCCAGACCGGCCAGACTGTCACGCCCCGGCTGTACGTGGCGGTGGGGATCTCCGGGGCCGTGCAGCACGTCTCGGGGATGCAGCACGCGGACCTGGTCGTGGCCATCAACCGCGATCCCCGCGCTCGCATCTTCCGGTACGCCGACTTCGGGCTGGTGGGGGACCTGGCACAGA
>JAKAHX010000293.1 GCA_021814735.1 Chloroflexota bacterium
AGACCGGCGCGAGGGTGGCGGCGAATGGACCCGGGAGCCTCCGGACCGAACCGCGCGCGGGCGACCGCCGCGCAGTAGGCTCCGGCGCAGGGCGCCAGCGATAGCGGGCAGCACCGATCGACCGCGACGCCGCGGTCCGTCGGCGGTGAGAGCGGCGGCAACGCCGAACGCGGGTGGCACCGCGGAGGGTTTCGACCTTTCGTCCCGGCAGGACGGAAGGTCGTTTGATTCCCGGCCCGCCCCCGGCCGCGCAGGCCGAGGGGGCCGATCACCCGGAGGCACCGCCGATGCCGCTTACACCACCCCTGGGCCTCGCCGAGGCCCGCCGCCTTGCGGCAGGGGCCGACACGGTCCTCCTGCGTGCCTCCCGGGAGGCGGACCTCGAGACGCCGGTCGGTGCGTTCCTCGCGCTCGACGACGGTGGGCCCGCGTACCTGCTCGAATCCGTCGAGGGAGGCGAGCGGGTGGGCCGCTACTCGTTCCTCGGCGTGGGCCCGCGGCGCACCCTGGAGGTGCGCGACGGCCTGGCGCGCACCGTCACCCGGCCGGTCACGGTGGAGGCCTACGCCCCCGACCTCCCGGCCGCGGTCGAGCCCGCTGCCGACCCGCTCGAGGCGCTGCGGCGGTTCGTCCCGCGACGGCGAGTGGCGCCGCTCGAGGGGATGCCGCGCTTCACCGGCGGCGCGGTGGGCGCGCTCGCCTACGATGCGATCAGCGCCTTCGAACCGGTGCCGCTCCCCGGGGCGGACCCGGTGGGCACCCCCCAGGCGGCCTACCTCGAGACCGACCTGGTGCTGGTCTTCGACCACCTGACGCACACGCTCAGCGCCATCGCCTCCCTCCACGCTGACGCGCCCGATTTCGAGGGGCGGTACCGGATCGCCGAGCGTGCAGTCTTCGAGGCACTGGAACGCGCGGGGCGCGGCCCGTCGGAGGCCGCCCGCGCATCACGCAGCGACGAGCCGCGCCGCCAGTCGCTCGAGCATGGGCCCAGCAGCATGGACCGGGAGGCGTTCGAAGCCGCGGTGGTCACGGCCAAGTCGGCCATCGCCGCCGGCGAGGCGATCCAGATCGTGCTCGCCCGCCGCCAGTCATTCGCTATCCCCGGGGGCCCGGACGGGCGGCGCCTGGACGGCCTGGCCCTCTACCGGGCGCTGCGCCGCGTCAACCCGAGCCCGTACCTCTTCTTCGTGCGAACGGCGTCGTTCGAGGTCGTGGGCGCCAGCCCGGAGCTTCTGCTGCGGGTCGAGGGCGACCGGCTCACCACGCATCCCATCGCCGGCACCCGGCCGCGCGGCGCCGACGACGCAGAGGACGAGCTGATCGCCGAGGAGCTGCAGCGCGACCCCAAGGAACGCGCCGAGCACGTCATGCTCGTGGACCTCGGCCGCAACGACCTGGGCCGGGTCGCGCACCCAGGCAGCGTGGCGGTGACCCGGTACATGGAGGTGGAGCGCTACAGCCACGTGCTCCACCTCGTGAGCCACGTGGAGGCACGCCTGCGACCAGGCCTGGACGCCCTGGACGCGCTGCGCAGCGTCTTCCCCGCCGGCACACTCTCGGGCGCGCCCAAGGTCCGCGCCATGCAGCTGATCGCCAGTCTCGAGCGCGAGCGGCGCGGCCTGTACGGCGGCGCGGTGGGATACGTCGGCTACGACGGTGGGCTGGACACCGCGATCACCATCCGCAGCGCCGTGCTCACGGGCGGCGTGGCGCACATCCACAGCGGCGCCGGGATCGTCGCCGGGAGCGTGCCCGGCCGCGAGTTCGAGGAGACGGAGCACAAGGCAGCCGCCCTCCGGCGTGCCTTCGAGCTCGCGGCGCTGCCGGCGGCGGTCGGCACCGTCACGGTCGGCGCGGCGGCCCTCGGCACGACGGCCGGCATCCCCGAGCCGGCGGGTGCGCCGGTGCCGGGCGTCGGAGCGAACGGGCGATGATCCTCGTCGTCGACAACTACGACAGCTTCACCTTCAACCTCGTGCAAGCGCTGGAGACGGCCGGCGCGGACCTCCTGGTGGTGCGCAACGACCGGGTGGACCGGGCGGGGATCGAGGCGCTGCTCGACGCCTCGGACGGCATGCGGCCGCTGCGGGCCATCCTCGTGTCCCCCGGGCCGGGCAGCCCCGAGACGGCGGGCGTGTCGGTGGACGCGATCCGGTTCGCGGCCGAACGCGGGCTCCCCGTGCTCGGCGTCTGTCTCGGCCTGCAATGCCTGGGGGCGGCGTTCGGCGCGACGATCGTGGGGGCGCCGAGCCTGGTGCACGGGGAGGCGAGCCCGGTGGTCCATGCGGGCGACGGCGTGCTGGCGGGGGTCCCGTCCCCCTTTCTGGCGGGCCGTTATCACTCGCTTTGCGTGGACGAGGCCACCGTGCCCGATGTGCTGGAGGTCACGGCGCGGACGACCGACGGGGTGGTCATGGCGCTGCGGCACCGGTCCCTGCCGCTCGAGGGCGTGCAGTTCCACCCGGAATCGGTGCTCACCCCGGACGGGCCCCGCGTCCTCGCCAACTTCCTGCGCATGGCGGGCGAGGGAACGCCGGAGATCCTCGACGCGGCGGCGGCGACGTCGTTCGCGACGCGAGGTCTGCCGTGGGGATCGGGCCTAGGGCGGCGCGCTCCCGGCGGCGCGGGTGCGGTGTCGACCGACGGGGCGGGCAGGGCGACGACCGACGGGGCGGACGAGGCGCCGATCCGCGACGCGGACGAGGCGGCGACCGGCCGGGCGCGGGCAGTGGGGCATGGCGAGACGGCGACGACGGTCGCGGAGGTGCGAGTTCGATGAGCGACCAGGTTCGTGCCGCACTGGCTGCGGTGGTGGAGGGTCGGACGCTGACCCGGGACGAGGCGCGCCTGGCGATGGGCGCCGTGATGGACGGCGAGGCGACCCCGGCCCAGCTGGGCGCCTTCCTGGTGGCGCTCCGCATGCGCGGCGAGACCGTGGAGGAACTCGCCGGCTTCGCCAGCGCCATGCGGGAGCGCGTCCTCCGCGTGGAGGCTCCGGCGGGGACGATCGACACGTGCGGGACCGGCGGCGACGGACGTGGCACGTTCAACATCTCCACCGCGGCCGCGCTGGTCGCCGCAGCCGGTGGTGTGCCGGTGGCCAAGCACGGCAACCGGGCGATCACGTCCGCCTCGGGGAGCGCGGACGTCCTCGAGGCGCTCGGCGTGCCAACCGATCTCGGTCCCGACGAGGCGGCTGCGGCGCTGCACGAGGTGGGGTTTGCCTTCCTCTTCGCCCCGGGGTACAGCCCCGCCATGCGCCACGCCGGTCCGACCCGGCGCGAGATCGGGGTTCGGACGGCGTTCAACCTGCTCGGCCCCATCACCAACCCGGCCGGGGCCCGCCGCCAGCTGGTCGGCGTG